>NZ_JBHUWH010000366.1:0-8130 GCF_042670125.1 Kitasatospora sp. NPDC057198
CCGCGGCCGCCGGCACGGGCACGGGCACAGGCCCGTGCACAGGCACGGCCGCCGGCACAGGCCCGTGCACGGGCACAGGCACAGGCACGTGCACGGGCACGGGCACGGGCACGGGCACAGCCGCGGGCGGGGCGTCAGCGCGGGTCGAGCAGCTCCCGGACGGCGGCCAGGTCGGCGTCGGAGGCCAACCCGGCGTGGTAGAGCCGCAGTTCGTCGGCGTCCGGGACGCCCCGCGGCGGGCCGCCGCCGAGCGCGGCGACCACCGGGAGGTTGGCGGCCAGCACGGTGCCGGGGCGGCGGTGCGGGGCGGCGAGCGGCAGCAGGTGGTGCGGCAGGACCAGGCCGTCGGCCAGGTCGAGCAGCCGGTCGGCCTCGACGCCGGGGTTGGGGCCGCTGCGGTGCGGGAGCGGGTCGGCGTGCAGCAGGATCCGGAAGCCGGGCGGGGCGGCGGCCCGGACGGCGGCGATCGCGGCGGCCTGCAGGCGGCGGGCGGCGGCCAGCCGGTGGGTGCGGGCGGTGGCGGCGAGGTCGGCGCCCAGCAGGCGTTCGATCCGCTCCCACTCCCCCGGCGGGTCGGGTTCGGGGGCGCCGCGCCACAGCGGTTCCAGCGCGGCCCGGACGGCCGTGCGCAGGGCCTCGGCGTCCGGGCCGTAGCCGGTGCGGCAGGCGGGGCAGAAGCACAGCGACATCAGGAACTGCCCGGCGGGGCCGAGCGGGACGCCGCCGATCTTGTCGTGGGCGTGCAGGTGCGCGAGCCCGTACCAGCCGCAGGACTCCAGTTCGGTGCCGCTGGCGCCGGGCCGGACGGCGGCTTCGGCGGCGAGGTCGGCGCAGTACTCGACGACCTCGTCCTGGGCGATGCACGGCGCCCAGGGGTAGTGCTCGCCGTAGGCGTTGCGCACGGTGCGGTGCGGGTTCTCGTGGCCGAGGCGGGAGTTGTGGGCGAGCACCACCCAGGAGTGCACCTCCAGCCCGGCCCCGGCGAGGGCGGTGGCGGCCTCGCCGAACGGGTCGGCGCCGTCCAGCCAGTGCTGGGCGTACGGGCGCAGTGCGCGGCCGTGCCAGCGGGCGGGGTCGGGCGGGTAGTAGGCGGCGGAGTGCGGGGCGGTGACGATCCGCCGGGTGGGGTGGCGGGGGGTCAGGGCCCGGGTGGAGTGGTAGGCGGCGGCGAGGGTGGTGCCGTGCAGGCCGAGGCCGGCGAGCAGGTCGGGGGCGGCCGGGTCTCCGGTGACGTCCCACGGGTAGAGGAAGGCGCTGGCGCGCACGGGGTCTCCTGGCGGGCGGGGCACCCGGCCGGTGGTGCGCCGGCCGGACACCGGGCGGGCGGGTCAGAGCAGGGCGCGGCCGCGGGCGACGAGTTCGGCGAGCGCGTCGACGTGGGCGGGGGCGGGTTCGGCGAGCGGGGCGCGGACGGTGCCGACGTCGAGGCCGTCGAGCCGGACGCCGGCCTTGACCAGCGAGACGGCGTAGCCGCGGCCCTGGTTGCGCAGTTCGACCAGGGGGCGGAAGAAGCCGTCGAGCAGGCGGTGGGCGAGCGCGTCGTCGCCGCCGTTGACGGCCTTGTGGAAGGCGAGGGCGAGGTCGGGGGCGAAGCAGAAGACGGCGGAGGAGTAGAGGGTGACGCCGAGTCCGCGGTAGGCGAGTCCGGTGAGTTCGGCGGTGGGCAGGCCGTTGAAGTAGCGGAAGTCCAGGCCGGGGTGGGTGGTGCGGACGGCGCTGATGACGCGCTGGAGCAGGTCGAGGTCGCCGATGCCGTCCTTGAGGCCGATGACGTTGTCGAGGGCGGCGAGGGCGGCGACGGTGTCGGGTTCGAGGACGGCGTTGTCGCGGGCGTAGACGATGACGCCGAGGGGGGTGGCCCCGGCGAGGGCGGTGTAGTGCCGCAGCAGGCCCTGCTGGGAGGGCTTGACCAGGTAGGGCGGCAGGGCGAGGACGCCGTCGGCCCCGGCGTCCTCGGCGCGGCGCAGGAAGTCCAGGGCGAGGGCGGTGCCGTGGCCGACCCCGGCGACCACGGGGACGGCCCCGGCGGTCTCCTCGACGGCGGCGGCGACCACGGCCCGGTACTCGTCGAGGTCGAGGGCGTGGTACTCGCCGGTGCCGCAGGCGGCGAACACGGCGCCGGCGCCGGCCTCGAGGCGGGCCCGGACGTGGGTGCGGAAGGCGGTGAGGTCGAGGCTGCCGTCGGGGGCGAAGGCGGTGACGGGGAAGAACAGCAGGCCGTCGAGGCGGCTGCGCAGGCGGTCGGGCGTGTCGGGCACGGGGTTCTCCTGACTGGACGGCGGGAGGGCGGGGCGGGCGGGCCGGATGGGGCTGCGGGCGCCACAGCAGCGTTATACATCATTCTGATCGCAGTACACATCCATGAACAGAGAATCAAAATCCTTGCCTGCCGGAGGGGTTGACGGCCCATCACGCCCTCCCTAGTGTGTCCACGCATGTGAACGGCGTCCATGAATGTAGAGGAGGTGAGCTCCCCGTGACGCTCGCCGGTCCGTACGGAGCCCGCACCCGCCGGGCGCTCACCCCGTACGTCCTGATCGCCCCGACCGTGCTGCTGCTGGTCGGTTTCCTGCTGGTGCCGCTCGGCAGCGTCGGCTACTACGCGCTCCAGCACCGGGTGGTGAACGAGCCGTACGACGACGCCTTCGTCGGGCTGGAGAACTTCCGCCGGATGCTGGGCGACGAGCAGTTCTGGCACAGCCTGCTGTTCTCGGCGAAGTGGGTGGCCGCCGAGGTGGGGCTGCAGCTGCTGCTGGGCCTGGCCCTGGCGCTGATCGTGAACGAGACCTTCGTCGGCCGGGCGGTGGCCCGGGCGCTGGTGTTCTCGCCCTGGGCGGTGTCCGGGGTGCTGACCACCGGGATCTGGCTGCTGCTGTACAACCCGGCCACCGGTGTCTTCCACCAGCTGTCCGAGCTGGGCGTCGGCGACCCGGCGGCCTCGGTGCTGGGCAACCCGGACACCGTGTTCCCGGCCGTGGTGGTGGCCGAACTCTGGCGCGGCGTACCGTTCTTCGCCATCCTGATCCTCGCCGATCTGCAGTCCGTCCCGAAGGACCTGTACGAGGCGGCGTCGATCGACGGCGCGGGCCGGATGCGCAGCTTCTGGCACGTGACCCTCCCCCACCTGCGGGACGCGATCGTGCTGGCCACCCTGCTGCGCGCGGTGTGGGAGTTCAACAACGTCGACCTGCTGTACACCCTGACCAACGGCGGCCCGGCCGGGGCGACCACCGGCCTGCCGCTGTACGTGGCCCAACTGGCCCGCAAGTCCTACGACTTCGGCTACGGGTCGGCGCTGACCGCGGCGGCCTTCGTGCTGCTGCTGTTCTGCTCGGTGCTGTACCTGCGGCTCAGCCGCTTCGAGGGCCGGGACGCGGGGGTGCGGCGATGACCACCGATGCCCCCCTGCTGCCCGCCGCCCGCCCGGGGGCCGCCCGCTCCGCCCGCCGGGCCGCCGCCGCCCGGACCGGCACCGGCCGCGCGCTGCGGCTGTTCCTGCCGCTGGGCCTGTACCTGGTCTTCACCCTGGTGCCGTTCTACTGGATGCTGCTGTTCGCGCTGCGCCCGGCCGGCTCGACCGCGCTGGTGCCCTGGCCGGTGACCTTCGAGCACTTCGACACGGTGTGGAACGGCATGGGCTTCCGCACCTACTTCACCAACAGCGTGCTGATCGCCGCGCTGACCCTGGTGTCGGTGACCTTCTTCGCCCTGATGGGCGGGTACGCGCTGGCCAGGTTCGCCTTCCGCGGCCGGCGGGCGTTCATGCTGGCGCTGCTGTGCACCCAGTTCGTGCCCGGCGCGATGATGCTGATCCCGCTGTTCAACGTCTTCCAACTGCTGCACCTGATCGACACCCGGTGGAGCCTGGTGGTCGCCGAGACGGTCTTCCAGCTGCCGCTGGCGATGATCCTGATGAGCGGCTTCGTGAAGAACGTGCCGGTGGAGCTGGAGGAGTCGGCGATGGTGGACGGCTGCGGCCGGCTGCGCGCCTTCCTCACCGTAGTGCTGCCGCTGCTGCGGCCGGGCATCGTCGCGGTCGGCTCGTTCGCCTTCATCGGCAGCTGGAACAACTTCCTGTTCGCGCTGATGTTCCTCAACGACCCGGAGCTGCAGACCGTCCCGGTGGGCCTGCAGACCACCATCGGCGAGAACACCGTGGACTTCGGCGCGCTGGCCGCGGGCGGCGTGGTCGCCGCGGTGCCGGTGGTGCTGGTGTTCGCCTTCGTGCAGAAGTACCTCGTCCAGGGCATGAGCGCCGGCGCCGTCAAGGGCTGAGCACCCCCGCACCCCGCACCCCGCTCCCCCGTGCCCCGCTCCCCCAGCACCTCCCACGCGTCCCCTCCCCATCCCGTCACAGACAGAGACAGGACTCCCACCCATGGCCCGCTCCCTGCGCACCGCCGCCGCGGCCCTCGTCGCGCTCGGCCTGCTGACCGCCTGCTCCTCGGGCGGCTCCTCCGGCGACTCCGCGAAGAAGACCGTGATCACCTTCTGGGACAACAACGCCGGCCCGGCCCGCACCCCGCTGTACCAGCACCTGATCGACGAGTTCGAGAAGGCCCACCCGGAGATCGAGGTCAAGTACGTCGGGGTGACCAGCTCCGAGGTCGCCGAGAAGTACAACACCGCGATCGCCTCGCACTCCACCCCCGACGTCGGCGGCGTCACCACCGCCCTGCTGGCCTCGCTCACCGCGCAGAAGGCGCTCGTCCAGCTGGACGAGCGGCTGGCGGGCAGCCCGCTGAACGGGAAGCTGTCGGCGGCGATGCTGGAGACCTCGAAGGCCGCGGCCGGCGGCAAGGGCCTGTACCAGCTGCCGTCCTCCGGCAACCAGGACGTGATCTGGTACCGGGCGGACAAGTTCGAGGAGGCCGGGGTGGACGTCCCGAAGACCTGGGACGAGCTGTTCGCGGCCGCGGCGAAGCTCACCGACAAGGGGAAGAACCAGTACGGCTTCACCATCCGCGGCGGCGCGGGCTCCGGCTTCCAGGTGCTCGCCGAGGCGTACGCCTATTCCGGGCTGACCGAGGTGTTCGACGCGGACGGGAAGTCCACCGTCGACGACCCGAAGAACGTCGAGCTGATCGCGAAGATCGCCGCCCAGTACAAGAGCACCACCCCGGAGGCCGACGTCTCCAACGCCTACCCGCAGATGCTGGCCCAGTTCCAGGCCGGCCAGGTGATGATGGTGCACCACAACCTGGGCTCCACCAAGGACGTGAAGTCCGCGCTCGGCGACAAGGCGGCCGGCATGCTGCTGCCCGCCGGGCCGGACGGCACCGCGACGCTGGCCAACCCGGTCGACGGCTTCGGGGTGTTCAAGAACTCCAAGCACCAGGACGCCGCCTGGACCTTCCTGGAGTTCCTCGACTCGCACGCCTCCAACTCGTACTGGAACGAGAACGCCGGCCAGATCCCCGCCAACACCGAGGCGTACGCGGACGACTGGTACGCCAAGTCCGGCATCACCAAGCAGGCCGGGGACGCGCTCAACAGCGGGAAGCTGGTGCAGCCGCCGGTCTACCTGCCGCAGTACTCGAAGATCACCAAGACCGAGGCGGAGCCGAACTTCCAGAAGGTGCTGCTGGGCAAGATGTCGCCCGCGGACTTCGCGAAGTCGGTGGCCGACGCGCTCACCAAGGCGCAGGCCGACTACAAGGCGAAGAACGGCTGACGGCGGTGGCAGCCGTCGAATCGGTCGAGGTGTCCTTCTTCACCACCCTCGCCCGCACCGCCGTCGACCCGCACGGCCACCGGCACCCCGCCGAGCCGCACGAGGTCCGCGAGGCCCTGCTGACCGTCACCGACGCCGACGGCGTCGCCGGACGGGTGCTGGTGCAGCCCGACCACCTGCGCCCGCACGTGCTGGAGAAGTACGTCCGGCCCGCGCTGGTCGGGCAGGAGGCGCTGGAGCGCGAACGGCTGTGGACCTCGCTGGCCCGGCGCCAGCGCGGCGCCGGCGGCGGCCTGACCGACCGGGCGCTGTGCTTCGTCGACCTGGCGCTGTGGGACCTGGCGGGCCACCGGCTGGGCCAGCCGGTGTGGCGGCTGCTCGGCGGGGCCCGCCGGGAGGTGCCCGCGTACGCGTCCACCATGTGCGGCGACGAGATACCGGGCGGGCTGGCCACCCCCGCCGACTACGCCGACTTCGCGCTGCGGCTGGTCGAGCAGGGCTACCGGGCGGTCAAACTGCACACCTGGATGCCGCCGGTCGCGGGCGCCCCCAGCGTGGCCCTCGACATCGCGGCCTGCACGGCGGTGCGCGAGGCGGTCGGCCCGGACGTCGAACTGATGCTGGACGCCAACCACTGGTACTCGCGCACCGAGGCGCTGCGGCTCGGCCGGGCACTGCAGGAGCTCGGCTTCTACTGGCTGGAGGAGCCGATGGAGGAGGCGTCGGTGTCCTCCTACCGGTGGCTGGCCGAGCAGTTGGACATCCCGGTGATCGGCCCGGAGACCTCCTGGGGCAAGAACTTCACCCGCGCCGAGTGGGCGGCCTCCGGCGCCTGCGACATCCTGCGCACCGGCACCACCGACGTCGGCGGCATCACCCCGGCGGTGCGCACCCTGCACCTGGCCGAAGCCTTCAACCTGGACTGCGAGGTGCACGGCAACGGCTCCGGCAACCTCGCCCTGCTCGGCGCCACCACCAACGCCCGCTGGTACGAGCGCGGACTGCTGCACCCGCTGGTCGACTTCGACCTGCTGCCGCCGCACCTGAACTCCGCCGTGGACGCGATCGACGGACGCGGTGTGGTGCGCCTCCCCGAACGCCCCGGCCTGGGCGACGATTTCGACCTCGACTACATCAAGTCCCACACCGTGGAGGCGTTGTGACACTCGTCCTGCTCACCGGCGCGGCCGGCGGCATCGGCGCCCTGCTGCGCGAACTGCTGCCCCCGTACGGCTACCGGCTGCGCCTGGCCGACCTCAAGCCCGTCGAGGGCGCGCCGGACGCGCTGGCCTTCGACCTGGCCGACGCCGACGCCGTCCGGGCGGCGGTGCGCGGCGTGGACGCGGTCGTCCACCTCGGCGGGATCTCGCTGGAGGACACTTTCGCCAACCTCGCGCACAGCAACATCGAGGGCACCTACCGGCTGTACGAGGCGGTGCGGGCCGAGGGCGTGCGCCGGGTGGTCTTCGCCAGCTCGAACCACGCGGTGGGCTTCACCCCGCTGGACGGCGACCTGCCGGTGCGCGCCGACACCCCGCCCCGGCCGGACACCTACTACGGCGTGTCCAAGGTGTTCGGCGAGGCGCTGGCCTCGCTGTACGCCGACAAGTACGGGGTGGAGACGGTCTCGCTGCGGATCGGCTCCTGCTTCCCCGAACCGCGCTCGCCCCGGATGCTCTCCACCTGGCTCAGCCCCGGCGACTGCGCCCGCCTGGTGCACGCCGCCCTCACCGCGCCCGGCGTCGGCCACACCGTGGTCAACGCGATCAGCGCCAACACCCGCGCCTGGTGGGACCTCGGCCCGGCCCGCTCCCTCGGCTACGAACCGCAGGACGACGCCGAGGCGTACGCCGAGCGGATCCTCGCCGAGCACGGCGAGCTGGACCCGGAGAGCGTGGACGCCCGGCTGATCGGCGGGCACTTCACCACCCTGTAGGCACGACCTCCACCCGCTCGCGGACCATGTCGACCGCGGCGATCCGGCCCTCCAGCGGCTCGCCGGGGGCCGGGTCGCCGCCGCCGCCGCGCAGCAGGACGGGCAGGCCGTCGAGTTCGGCCGTCCCGTCCGCACCCGCCACGACGGTGACCTGGTCGCCGACGCGCAGCGCCCGCAGCCGGGCCCACCGGAAGTCGCCGGGGGCCGGGTCGGTCTCCCAGCGGGCCCGCAGGACGCCGTCGGGGTCGGGGCGGACGGCGGTGAACAGCGGGAGGTCCTCGTCCGCGTAGATCGACAGCAGTGCGGCGCCCCGGGCGGCGGAGAGGTCCGGGGTTGGGTCCTCGGCGTAGTACCTGCCGTCGGTGATCCGGCCGTCCTCGTGCTCGACGAGCAGGCGGGCGTGGTCGTCCTCGTCCATCGCGGCCAGCCGCGCGGCCGCCGCGCCGACGTCCGCGAGGACGTCGGGCCACACCGAGAGCCGGGCGCGCGGGGCGAGGCGGGCCCGGACGGCGTCGAGGTT
>NZ_JBHUWH010000367.1:0-8121 GCF_042670125.1 Kitasatospora sp. NPDC057198
ACTCGGGGCCGAGCGGCCCGTCGGTCAGCGACGGGGCCGGCTCAGACGTTCTGGCAGGCGTTGCCGAACGCCGGGTTGAGCAGGCCGATCACGCTGATGGTGTTGCCGCAGACGTTGATCGGGACGTGCACCGGGATCTGGATCAGGTTGCCGGAGAGCACGCCCGGGGAGGCGACCGCCGAACCGTCCGCACCGGCACCGCCGTGCGCCGAGGCGACACCGGCGCCCGCGAGCACCAGGCCACTGGTGGCGGCGACAACGGCAGCGATCTTCTTGGCCTTCATCTGAACTGTTCCTCCTGGTCGTTTCCAGCCCGTTCCCCCGGGCTGCACACGGAAGAACGAAGCCGCCACGACCGGGATACGGGGCCGGAACCGCATTCACCCGTTGAAGTGATCAAGCGAACAGGTGATCGCCATTTCGGATGCTCGAAAGCTCTGATGCTGGACGGACTAATCCCACTTCTCCCGCCGCACCTCGCAGCCCGCCCCGTCCCGGCCCGGCCCCGCAACCGGCCCAGCCCCGCGGCCCGACCCCGGGGGCCGTCCCGCCCCGCGGTCAGGCCAGGTCGATGAACCGGTCCAGCACCCGCACGCCGAACTTCAGGCCGTCCACCGGCACCCGCTCGTCCACGCCGTGGAACATCCCGGCGAAGTCCAGCTCCGGCGGGAGCTGGAGCGGAGCGAAGCCGAAGCAGCGGATGCCCAGGTCCTGGAAGGACTTGGCGTCGGTGCCGCCGGACAGGCAGTAGGGGACGGCGCGGGCGATCGGGTCCTCGGCGCGCAGCGCGGTCTGCATGGCCTCGACCAGGGCGCCGTCGAAGCTGGTCTCGATCGCCTTGTCGTGGTGCAGGCTCTCCCGCTTCACCCGCGGGCCGAGGACGCTGTCCAGCTCGGCCAGGAACTCCTCCTCGTAGCCGGGCAGGAAGCGGCCGTCCACGTGCGCGGTGGCCTGGCCGGGGATCACGTTCACCTTGTAGCCGGCGCCGAGCATGGTCGGCTGGGCGGTGTTGCGCAGGGTGGTGCCGATCATCTTGGCGATGCCGCCGAGGATCCGCAGCGTCTCGTCCATGTCCTCCGGGTCGAGCGGGACGCCCAGCGCGTCCGAGAGCTCGTCCAGGAAGGCCCGGACGGTCTTGGTGATCCGCAGCGGGAACTGGTGCCGGCCGAGCCGGGCCACCGCCTCGCACAGCTCGGTGATCGCGTTGTCGTCGTTCGTCATCGAGCCGTGCCCGGCCCGGCCCTCGACGGTCAGGCGCATCCAGTGCATGCCCTTCTCCGCCGTCTCCACCAGGTACAGCCGGGCCCGGTCGTTGACCGTGAAGGAGAAGCCGCCGACCTCGCCGATCGCCTCGGTGACGCCCTCGAACAGCTCGGGGTGCCGGTCCACCAGGAACCGGGCGCCGTACGTGCCGCCGGCCTCCTCGTCCGCCAGGAACGCCAGCACCAGGTCGCGCGGGGGCTTGCGGCCGGTGCGCAGCCGGTCGCGGACCACCGCGAGCGTCATCGCGTCCATGTCCTTCATGTCGACGGCGCCGCGGCCCCACACGCAGCCGTCGGTGATCTCGCCGGAGAACGGGTGCACCGTCCAGTCGTCGGCGTTGGCCGGGACGACGTCGGTGTGCCCGTGGATCAGCAGGCCCGGCCGCGACCGGTCCTCGCCCTCGATCCGCACCACCGTCGACGCCCGCCCCTTGGCCGACTCGAAGACCTGCGGCTCCAGCCCGAACTCGGCGAGCTGCTCGGCCACGTACTCGGCCGCCTTCCGCTCCCCCGGACCGGACCCGTCGCCGTAGTTGCTGGTGTCGATCCGGATCAGGTCACGGCAGATCTCCGCGACCTCCGACTCGGCCGTCACCACGCGCTCGCTGCCCACGCTCATCGCTCCCACCTCGTGTCTGCCCGCCCCGGCACGGCTGCGGCCCGCGCCGCCCCGACCCCGGTCGGGGGCCGCGGGCACCGTCCCGCCATCCTCCCCCCAGCAGCCGCCCGCTCCCAAGGGCATCTCCCCCCGACACTCCTTACCGCCGCCCCCACCACCCGCTTTCGAAGCCCCGCGCTCCCCCGCGCTCCCGGTTTTGGGTCTACCAGTCGATCTTTGCTACTGTTGTCCATGTCAGCGCGGGGAACGCCCCGTGCGGACGACACCCGGTCCGGGTGGCGGAATGGCAGACGCGCTAGCTTGAGGTGCTAGTGCCCTTTATCGGGCGTGGGGGTTCAAGTCCCCCCTCGGACACCAGCGTGAAACCCCTGTTGATGCAGGGGTTTTTCTGCGTTTCCGGGCCGAGTGGCTGTCGGGGGGCGTCGCTAGGGTTCTGGCTGTCGATCATCGGACGGTCAGAGCGCGAGGGAGTGGGCTGTGCGGCGTTGGGAGCTCGTCGGGGGCGGGTCCGCGAAGTTCTGGGAGGCGGCCGTCGAAGGCGCGGCGGTGCGGGTCCGCTACGGGCGGATCGGCACCGAGGGGCGGGAGCAGCTGAAGGAACTGGCCTCCGCCGACGCCGCCGCGGCGCACTTCGCCAAGCAGGTCGCGGAGAAGGAACGCAAGGGGTACGCGGAGGTCTCCGACGGGGAGGCGCGGGAGGTCCGGGAGACCGGGGAGGTCCGGGAGGCGGGGGCTCAGGAGGCCGGGGGCGGCGGGGCGGGTGAACTGCCGGACGAGGACGCCTTCGTGCTGCCCGCCGGCTGGCGGAAGGCCGTGCTGCCGCGGCGCGGGGGGCGGGTGCCGAAGGTGGCCTGGCCCGGGTCGGAGGCGTTGGAGCGGGAGCGGCTGCGGATCGCCGACCGGGCCGGCTGGCTGGAGCAGGTGCTGGACGCGCCGGAGTCCGACCCGGAGCTGGTGCGGGCCGCGCGCGCCTACCTGGACGGTGCGCCGGACGTGCTGGGCGCGGCGGCGGTGGCGAGCATCCTGCCGGCCCCGTACCAGGCCGAAACCGCGGAGAAGGCGCTGTTCGCCGACGTCTGGACGGCCCGACACGGGCTGTCCTTCGCGGTGCGGGCGCTGGTGGAGAAGCACGCGGTGGAGGTCCACTACCTGCAGGCCGGGCGGAACGTCTCGGAGGTCGCGCTGCGCCCGCGAACCTCCTTCCCGCACCACTACGGCAACCTGTCGCTCCCGGCCGAGGACCGGCTGCGCACCCTGCTCGCCGCCGCGCCGGAGCCGGAGTACCGGGCCGCGCTCGCCGCGCTCGCCGAGCACCGGAGCACGCCCCGGCACCGGGCGCTGGCCTGCTACCTGGCCCCGGGCGTGCCCGGCTGGCTGGACGAGTGCCTCGCCGACCTGCCCTCCTACGGCACCGGCGGGCAGGAGTTGCAGCTGCAACTGCTGCACTCCCTGGACGACCCGGCGCAGGTGGAGCCGTTCCTGGACGCGTTCCTGGGGATCTGGCGCAAGGCGCCGGTGCAGCTGATCGCGACCGTCGCCGACAGCGTCGGCACGGCCGCCGTCCCGCTGGTGGGCGGGTGGCTCACGATGGCGCACGGGGCGGGCGGCACCAAGGAGATGGCCGCCGCGCTGGTGCACTTCCCGACCGACGGAGCCTTCCGGCTGCTGCTGGCCAGGGTGGGCGACAAGCACGTCCGCCCGGCGCTGCTGGAGGCCGTGCGGCGCTACCCGGTGCGGGCCGTGCGGCTGCTGGCCGAGGCGGCGGCGGAGGGCGGCCAGGGCGGGGCGGCGGCCAGGCAGCTGCTCGACACCCACCTGTCGACGTACCCGGAGCTGCTGCCGCAGGCCGCACCGCTGCTCGGCGCCGCGGCGGCCGCGCTGGCCGCGGAGCTGGCGGACGCCCCCGCGCAGGCGCCCGAGGCCGGTCCGGAGGCGCTGCCGCCGCTGCTGGTCTCGCCGCCGTGGACGCGGCCGCGCACCCGCCGCACGCCGCGGGTGGTCGAGGGCCTGCGACCGGACGGGGAGCCGCGACTGGCCTGGCGGGCGGGCGAGCGGGAGCGCTGGGCCCGGAGCGAGTTCGACGGGTGGCCGTACGAGGAGGTCGCCGACTGGGCCGTCGAGGCGAAGCAGGTGCTGGGCGGCTCCGGCAGCCTCTGGCACCCGGTCTGGATGCTGGTGCAGGGGCCGGAGGAGGCGCTCTCCCCGTTCCTCGCCGAGTGGCGTCCGGAGAACCTGCGGTTCGGCGCGGACTACCTGCTGCCGGTGATCGCCAAGTACGGTCTGGCGGCGCTGCCGGTGGCCCTGCACGCCGCCGGGGCCAAGCCCGGCACGCTGTCCCCGCTGCTGCTGCCCTTCCTCGACGTGCGGGCGGCCCGGCTGCTCGCCGCCGACATGGGACGGCTCAAGTCGGTGCACGCGGCGGCCCGTTCGTGGTTCGCCTGGCACGGGACGGCGGGCGCGCTGCTGCTCGTCCCGGACGCGGTCGGTCCGGCCGGGCGGGAGCGGGAGGCGGCCGAGCGGGCGCTGCGGCTGGTCGCGGCGGCCGACGGCGGGGCGGAGCTGCTGGCCGCGGTGGCCGCCCGCTACGGCGCCCCGGCGGCGGAGGCGGTCGCCGAGGTGCTGGCCACCGACCCGCTGGAGATCGCACTGCCGGCCCGGATGCCGGTGCTGCCCTCCTGGGCGCAGCCCGCCGTGCTGCCGCAACTCCTGCTGCGCGCACCGGCGGAGGGCGGCGCGTCGGCGGACGGCGCGTCGGTGGAGGGTGCGTCGGTGGAGGGTGCTTCGGCGGACGGCGCGTCGGCGGCGGGGGTCGAGGCGGCGCTGCCCGCGGAGGCGGTGCGGCACGTGCTGACGATGCTGGCGCTGTCCGGGCCCGAGGCGCCGTACCCCGGGCTGGCGGTGGTCGCCGAGGTGTGCCGGACCGATGCGCTGGCCGCGTTCGGCTGGGCGCTGTTCGAGCAGTGGCAGCAGGCCGGGATGCCCGCCAAGGAGAGCTGGGCGCTGTACGCGCTGGGGGTGCTGGGCGACGACACGACGGTGCGCCGGCTGACCCCGGTGGTGCGCGCGTGGCCGGGGGAAGGCGCGCACCGGCGGGCCGTCGAGGGGCTGGACGTACTGGCCGCGATCGGCACCGACCTGGCGCTGCTGCACCTGCACGGCATCTCCCAGCGGGTGAAGTTCAAGGCGCTGAAGGCCCGCGCCCAGGAGAAGATCGCCGAGGTGGCGGAGGGCCTGGGCCTGACCGCCGAGCAGCTCGCCGACCGCCTGGTCCCGGACCTCGGCCTCGACCCGGACGGCACCACGGTGATCGACTACGGCCCGCGCCGGTTCACCGTCGGGTTCGACGAGCAGCTGCGCCCGTACGTGCTGGACGCCGACGGCAAGCGGCGCAAGGACCTGCCCGCGCCGGGTGCGAAGGACGACGCGGAGCTCGCCCCCGCCGAGCGCAAGCGGTTCGCCGCGCTGAAGAAGGACGTGCGGACGGTCGCGGCCGACCAGATCCGCCGGCTGGAGGGCGCGATGGTCGCCGGGCGGACGTGGAGCGCCGAGGAGTTCACCTCGCTGTTCGTCGAGCACCCGCTGGTGTGGCACCTGGCCCGCCGGTTGGTCTGGACGGCCGACGACACCGCCTTCCGGATCGCCGAGGACCGCACCTTCGCCGACGCGGACGACGCGCCCTTCGCGCTGCCCGGCGACGCGACCGTCCGACTGGTCCACCCGCTGCACCTCGGCGCGGAGCGGGTGGCGGTGTGGTCTGAGCTGTTCGCCGACTACGAGGTGCTCCAGCCGTTCCCGCAACTCGGCCGCCCCGTCCACCGGTTCACCCCGGAGGAGGCCGCCGCCAACCGGCTGCACCGCTTCGAGGGCCGAACCGTGCCGGTCGGCCGGCTGCTCGGGCTGACCAAGCGCGGCTGGGAGCGCGGCGCCCCGCAGGACGCCGGGGTGGAGCGCTGGTTCTCCAAGCGGCTCGGCGACCGCTGCCACCTGGTCATCGCGCTCGACGAGGGCATCGCGGTGGGCATGCTGGACGAGTTCCCCGACCAGACCTTCGAGACGGTCTGGCTGGACTCCTCGCCCGGCGACCACTCGAGCCGCCACGAGTACCCGCTGCGCTACGGCGACCTGGACCCGGTCACCGCCTCCGAACTGCTCGCCGACCTGGAGGAGGTCACCGCCGGGTGACACGCCCAGGTCACGTTCCCGGCACGGCGCGAGCCGAGACGCTGCCGTGGCCGGAGCGTGACGCGGGGTCGGGACACTCGTGCCCATGCGGAACAACGGGGGGCGGGTGCTGCGCTGGGCAGGACACCCGGGGACATTGCTGTCGGTCGCGGTACTGGCGTTCAACGACCGGGTGGGCAAACGGAGTTGGCCGGGGGCGGTGACCGGCAAGGTCAGTGACGTGGCGTGGATGCTGGTCGTCCCGCCGGTGCTGGCCCTGCTGGCCTCGGCCGTGCCGCGACTGCGCGGCGAGCCTGCGGCCCGGCTCGGGGTGGCGCTGACGGCACTGACCTTCGGATTCGCCAAGTCCTCCGCCGCCGGGGCCGAACTGGCCTCCCGCTGCTGGTCGTTGCTGACGGGCGTGCCGAGCCGCACGGTCGCCGACCGGACCGACCTGCTGGCGCTGCCCGCGCTGGCGGTGGCCTGGTGGCTGTGGCGGCGCAGCGCGGACCCGCGGCCGCGGCGGCGATCGCGGCGGCAATCGCTGGTGCTGGGGCGGGCGTTGGTACTGCGGCGGGCGCTGGGGCTGCGGCAGAGGCGGGCGCTGGGGCTGGGGTCGCGGCGGGTGCTGGGGCTGCTGGCGGTGCCGCTGGCGGTGTCGGCGATGGTCGCGACCTCGGCGGCGACGCCGCCGAGACCGCGCCTGTGGAGCGAGGACGGCAAGCCGGTGCTGGCCTACAGCCAGCGCTGGAGCGACGACGTCGACGACAGTCTGCGCTGGGTCAGCGACGACGGCGGCCTGAGCTGGCGGCTCGACCCGGGCCGCGGGAAGCACTTCAAGCCGCCCGCCGACGCCCCCGCGGCCGACGCCGGGCAGTGTCTCCCCGAGCAGCCGCAGGTGTGCTTCCGGCTGCGCGGGGAGGGGTTGCCGGTGGAGGTCAGCCGGGACGGCGGGGCCGGCTGGCAGGAGGAGTACTTCCCGGCGAAGGCCCTGCGCGCCCCGACCCCCGCTCCGACGCCCACCCCGACGCCCACCCCGATGTGGCCGGGCACCGGCGCTCCCCCGTCCTCGACGCCGGAGCCGCTGACCCCGGGTGACCTGGCGCTGGCGACCGCCCCCGGCGGCGGGCACACGGTGGTCGTGCGCTACCCGGGGCTCGGGCTGCTGGTGCGGGGCACGGACGGCCGGTGGAGCGAAGTCACCCTGCCGCCGTGGCAGGAACCCTCCCGGATGGACGGCGTGAGCCGCCTGCTCGCGGGCACACTGGTGTCCTTCGTGGCGGGGGTGGCGGCGCTGCTCACCGGCCTGGGCGTGCGCCGCCTGCGCACCGCCGTCCGCCCGTTCGATCCGCCGCACCTGCCGTGGCTGCTGGCGCTGCGCTGCGCCCTGCCGTTCGGCTGGCTGGTCGCGGCGACACTGCTCATCGGCCGGGGCTGGCTGCCCTCGCTGTTCTGGCCGCTGTCCGCGGCGGCGCTCGCGGGAACGGCCCTGCTGTGGCGGCGCCCACCCGCCTCCGGCCAGGGGCCCGGAAGCACGGTGGGCATGCTGGCGGTGGCCGCCCTGGCCGGCGCCACGGCCCTGCTGAACGCGTTCTTCTCCACCGGCCTGCGCGTCACCTGGGCGGTCTCCTGCTGGTGGACGCTGGGCTACGCCCTCCTCGGCAGCCTGGCCACCGCCCTGATCGGCGCCCTGACCCGGCCCCCACACGACCCGTACCCGTCGGCGCCGGACCTCTCCGGTCGGAAGTCGGACTGACGGTTCGCGGCGCCGGGGCGGGGGCCGGGAGTTGACGCCGACAACCGGCTGTCGGAAGCCGGGCCAAAGTTCACGGCGGCGGCTCGCAACGCCAGGAGGTCGGGGGTTTGACGCCGGCAACCGGGCGCCGGAGGCCAGGGATCGCGGTTCAGATCGGTGGCTCGGGATGCCAGAGGGGGCGAGGGTTTGACGCCGGCAACCGGGCGCCGGGCCGGAGTTCGGGTCGGCGGCTCACGGCACCAGGCGGCAGAAGCTGACGCCGGCAACCGAATGCCGGGAGTCGGGAGCGGAGTTCAGGCCAGCGGCTCACGGCGCCAGAGGAT
>NZ_JBHUWH010000368.1:0-8090 GCF_042670125.1 Kitasatospora sp. NPDC057198
CGGTGGGCGGGCGGCCCCGCCGTCGCTTTGCTCAGGGCAGGGGTTCGGCGTGCAGCGGGGTGTTCGGGGTCTGGTGGCCGCCGCTGGCCAGCATCCGGACTTCGCCCTGGTCGCTGATCTCGGCCTGCACGATGCCGGACGGGTCCGCGTACACCGGGTGGCCGCCCGGGCCGCGGGCGCCGGTCGCCTCGACCACCACCACGTCCTGTTCGGCGTGGCCGCCGGTCTCTCCGGGGAACGTGAGTGCGAATCGTCGGGTCATGGCCGGGCCTTCTTCCCGTCGGGGCCGTCGCGCGGGCGCCGCTGGGCGGGCGCCGTTCCATCGTAGGCGGAGCGCGGGCGGCCGGTCGCGGGCTGGTGGTGCGTGACGGGTTGGACGCGGGTCAGGCAGCGGACAGCCGGGCGTGCAGGGACCGGGCGGCGGCGCGGACCGCGAGGTCCTCCGCGACCATCCGCTGGTACACGCCGCTGTGGACGGCCCGCGCGTCGCCCTCGGCCAGGCGGTGCAGGGCGGCCAGCTGGGGCGCGGTGAGCGGCTCGGCGGCGGCCAGCACCTCCAGGGCCTCCAGGGCGGCCGTGGAGGCGTCGGCGGCCAGCGCGGCCAGGACGCGGTCGGCCAGCTCGGTACGGGCGAGGCCGCCCGGACGCGCGCTGCCGGGGTGGGCGGCGGACAGTGCGCGGGCGGCGTCGGCGGCGTTCCGCGGGTGCGCCAGCAGGCGCAGCAGCAGGGGGGTGGTGGGCGCGGCGGCGGGCCCGAGGTCGGCGGCCAGCCGCAGCGGGCGCCGGGAGCGCTGGGCGGTCTCCGCGTCACGGGCCAGGGCGGCGGTGACCAGGGCCAGCAGCGGGGCGTCGTCACCGGTCAGCGCGCGGATGGTCTCGGCAGCGGGGAACAGGCGCTCCGGGTGCGGCCCCGGGGCGGCGAGCAGGGCCGACAGGGCGGGCAGCAGCGGGCGGGCGCTCTCGCCGAGGGCCGGGAGGAGGGACAGCGCGTACTCCAGCCGGTACCGGTCGCCGGCCTCGAGGGCGTCGCCGGGTTCGCCGGTGCCGCGGGCGTCGCCAGTGTCGAAGGCGGTGGCGAGCAGGGCCAGCAGCGGGGCCTCGTCGCCGGTCAGCGCGCGCAGGGCGGTGGCGGCCGAGACGCGGTCGTACCACGGGGCGGCGGGGGCCGACACCAGTGCGTGCAGGGCAGCGGGCGCCTCGGGGTGCCGGGTCGGGTCGGCGACGGCGGCCAGGGCCTCGGTCAGCGGAGACAGGTGGACGCGGGCCGGGCGCTCGTCCAGCAGTTGCAGCAGCTCGGGCAGCGCGGGGCGGGCGGCCGGGCCCCAGGCGGTGAGCAGGCCGAGCAGCTCGGTGACGCGGTTGGCCGCGAGGTTGTGCTCCGGTAGGCCGCTGTTCGGCGGCGGGGGCGCGGGGGAGAGCAGTTCGGACCGGACGGCCGCCAGCAGCGCCGGGTCGAACGGGAGGAGCGTGGGCGGCTGCGCGACGGACTGCTGGTGGACGGTGCGCAGCGACTGCCAGCGGTGCGGCAGCCGGTCGGCCAGCAGGGCGGCGAGGCGCGCTGGGGTGTGCGCGGGGTGGGCGGACCGGGGCAGGAGCAGCAGGGTGTGCAGCGCGCGGTCGCCAAGCGGGTCGGGCCGGTCGGCCAGGCGCAGCAGCGCGGGCACGGCCTGCGGGGCCGGCTCGCCCCACTGGGCGAGCGCGTCGAGCACCCGGGTGGTGCGTTCGGGGTCGCCACCGTCGAGGAACGGGAGCAGCAGGGGCAGCAGCCGGGCCGGGGCGCTGCGGGAGCACCGCGCCAAGTCGTCTGCGGCGGACAGGAGTTCATCGGCGGCCGCCGTTCCCGGCTGGGCGGCTGACGGTTCCGGGCGGGAGGTCGTCGCCTCCGGGCGGGCGGCCACCGTCTCTAGCAGGGTGAGGGCGTCCGCCGGGTTGCCGCGCCGGTGCAGGCCGGTGGCGAGTGCGGGCAGCGCCCAACGGATCAACCGGGTGTGCTCGACGTGGGGGCCGAACGGGAGCAACTGGGCGGCGGTGGAGGAGAGTTCGGCATCCCAGGGCAGACCGTGGTCGACGGTCGCGCGCAGTGCAGCGATCCGGACGGGCGCGGGCCCGGCGGGGGAGAGGGCGAGGCCGCGCAGTTCGGCAAGGGCCGCCGGGTCGGCGGCGGCGCGGACGGCCAGCAGGTCCGCGCGGACGGTGGGATCGGGCTCGTGCCGCCAACGGCGGTGCAGGGCGGTGCGGATGGCGGTCGGGGCGCTGCCGGTGGTCGGGGCGCAGGCGAGCAGCAGGGCGAGCGCGGCCTGTCGGACCTTCCTGGCCGGGTCGTCCAACGGGGCCTGGAGCAAGGGGAGTTGTTCGATCACGGCGGCGCGGGCGGCACCCGGGGCGGGCAGCTCGTGCTCGTCGGTGCTCTTCGCGATCTCCGCCAGCAGGTCCAGCGCGATGGTCCGGTTCTCCTCGGCCGCGGCCGGGCCGGTGTCGGCCACCGCCAGCGCGGCGAGGAACGGGACCGCCGCCACCGAGGCCGCGTACACCGTGCCCTGGTGCGCCAGGCTGCTCCATGCCTCCAGCCCGGCCTCCGACCGGGACTCGGGGTCGGCGGCGTCGGCCAGCGCGCGCAGCAGGGCGGGGACGTCGTCGGCGGGGCCGTAGGCGTGCCGCAGACGCGACCAGTCGATCCGGTCGAGGCCGGCCAGGGCGGTCGGGGCGGGGGGTTGCTCCATGGGGCCGGATTGTGGCAGGGGGCGGTGACAGGGCGGCTTGGCGGCGGCGGGCGGCGGGCGGTCAGACCAGCAGGTGCAGGCGTTGCGCGGCCGGGCCGATCCGGACGGTCTGGCCCCAGGTGAGTTGCAGGGCGTCCGACTCAATGCCGTCGCCGAACGCGACCAGCAGCTCGGACTCGACCGTCAGGGCGAGGTGCTGGTCGGCGTCCAGCAGGCCCTCCACCCGGGAGGTGCCGGTCACCGGGGACGGCCACGCCTCGCGGACGAACCAGGACAGGCGCGGGGCGGTCGGCGCGGGCAGGTCCAGCCGGCTGGAGCGCTCCAGCCAGGCCGAGCGGCACCAGCCGGTGGCGCCGGTGCCGGTGCCGACCAGCACCCCCGAGGACGCCTGCGACTCGGCGGCGCCGCCCGGCGCGGCCAGCCGGTAGCGGGCGGTCTGGTGGCCCGGCTGGCCGAGGTAGATCTCGTTCAGCGCGAGCAGCCGCTGGGTGTCGTCCGCGACCGCCTCCACCATCGTGCGCAGCTCCAGGCGCTGTTCCGCGCCCGGCAGGACGGCCGCCCGCAGCAGCGCCCCGGCCTGCCCGGCCCGGTGCCGGACCAGCACGCCCGCGTTGCGGCCCGGCTCGGCGTCGATGCCGACCACCGGCTGCCCCGCCAGGTACTTCGCGGCGTTCGCCACCAGGCCGTCCTGGCCGACCACCACGACCACGTCCTCCGGGCCGAACAGGAAGCGGTCCAGGTCGGAGCGCTCGACCCGGGCCTGGCGCCAGTCCAGCGGCACCGCGGCCGACACCTCGGCCAGCGCGCCGCGGGCCAGGTGGTGGCGCCGTTCGGCCTCGGCCAGCGAACGGCCGCGCCGGGAGAGGAAGAACTCGGCCTGGCCGCGGGTGCCGTGCCTGGCGATCAGCTCCTCGTACTCGGTGCGCCGGTGGATCAGCACCACGCGCGGGGCGAGGCTCACCGCCCGTTCCCCTCGGGGGAGTCGGGGGTGGTGAGGCGGCTGAGCAGGCCGGTGAGGACGTCCGGGGTGAGGGTGATGCTGTCGATCCGGGGCAGGTGCTCGGCCAGCCGGATCATCGCCAGCGCCCGCAGCACCTCGGGGCCCGCCTGCTGGTGCGCGGCCAGCCAGGCGGCCTCCGCGGCCGCCTTCGCCTCGCCCAACGTCCTTGCTGCTTCGGCCTGTTGGACGGCCAGGGTGCCCGCCGCCTCGGCCTCGGCGACCGCCATCCTGGTGCGGCGGGCCGCCTCCGCGTCGGTGCGGACCGCGTCCGCGGCGGCCTTCTGCTCCGCCTCGCGCCGCGCGTTGGCGCCCCGCTGCTTGACCAACTCCTCCTCGCGGCGGGCCAGTTCGATCTGGCTGGCGAGTTCGTTCTCGGCGATCGTGCGCTCCCGCTCGACCGCGACGGCGCGCCGCTCGTACGTCGCCCGGTCGGCCTCCTGCTGGACCTGCTCGCGGGCCGGGGTGCGCAGCGCCCGCTCCATCTCGGCCTCCGGCCGGACGGCGGTGACGCGCACCGCGAGCACCGTCAACCCGATCTCGGCCAGCCGGGGTTCGGCGGCCAGACCCTCGGCGATCCGGGCCCGGACGGTCGCCACGCCGTCGACCAGGGTGTCGGCGAGCGGGGTGCGGGCGATCAGCTGGAGCGCGTGCTGCTGGGCGGTCTCGGTCAGCAGGGTGCCGAGCTGGGCGAGCGGTTCGGCGCGCCAGCTGCCGGTGTCCGGGTCGATGCCGAAGTCGAGGCGGGCGGCGGCGGTGGTCGGGTCGCTGATCCGGTAGGTGACGGTGGCCTGCACCGCGAGGTCCTGGAAGTCCGCGGTGCGGGCGTGGAACATCATCGCCAACTCGCGGTCGTCGGCCGGGACTTCGGAGATCGCGGCGGTGAGCGGCCGGAACCAGAAGGCCAGCCCGGTGCCCTCGTGGGCGAGTTGGCCGCCCCGCAGGTGGCGGATGTGGCTGGTGGGGGCGGAGCGCAGGTGGCGGAAGCCGAAGCGGCGGGTGATGTCGGCCATGGGAATCGGTGCCCTCTCTTTTCGTCGTGATGACGATAAAGGAGGGAGGCAGTTGTCGTCAATACGACGAAAAGGGGGTGTGCGGGGGCGGTCGGGGCCGCGCGTGGTGTTCCGTGCGCGCTCCGCCCGTTCGAGCGGCCTTGCGGGGAACGGTGTTTCGGGGCACCGGTCGGGTGCGGGCGGCGGCCTAGGGTGCTGATCGGGCGGGCCGGGCGGCGCCTGCAGTCGGTGCGGTCGCCCCGGCCGCCCGCGGTCGGCGCCGTCGCCCCGGCCGCCGGTTCCCCGGCTCGACCGTCTCCCGAAGGGCTGATCGTGAAACCGTCCCGTACTTCCCCGTCCCGCGCGACCGCCGTCCCGGACGGGGGCGTCCCGGACGGGAGTGTCCCGGAGCGGAGCGTTCCGGGTGGGGCTGCGCGGGCTACGCGGGCTGCGCGGCGGGCCCGGCGGTCGGGCGCACCGGCGTCGGGGCCCGGGGCGGCCTCCGTCCTGGTGGCCGCCGCCCTCGTCGCTTCCGCCCTGGCCGCCTCCGCCCCGGCTGTGGCGGTCCCGGTCGTGGCGGTCCCCGCGGCTCCGGCTTCCGTGGCTCCGGCCTCCGCCGGGTGGCCCGGGGCGGGCGGCGGGGTGTACATCGCGGACACCTACAACGACCAGGTGGTCAGGGTGGACGGGGCGGGGGCCCGCGGGCAGGAGGTGGTGGCCCGGGGCCTGGACCTGCCCAACGGCGTGGCGGTCGGCGCCGGCGGCGACGTGTACATCGCCGACAGCCGCCACGACCGCGTCCTGAAGGTGTCCGCCGGCACCGGGCGGCGCACCGTCGTACGCCCGGACGTGGAGCTGAAGTCCCCCTACGGCGTCGCGGTCGACGGCGCCGGGACGCTCTACGTTGCCGACACCGACCACGGGCGGGTGCTGAGGCTCCCCGCCGACGGTTCCCCGCCGACCACGGTCGGCAGCGGCCTGGGCAACCCGACGGGGGTCGCGCTGGACGCGTCGGGCAACGTCTACATCGCCGACCCCTACAACAACCGGGTGGTCGAGGTCCCGGCCGACGGCGGCCCGCAGCGCGAGGTGCCGGTGCAGGTCGCGGACCCCACCAACCTGGCCTTCGACGGTGCCGGCGACCTGTTCGTCGCGGACCCCTACAACAACCGGGTGGTGGAACTGCCGCACGGCGGCGGGCCGCAGACCACCGTCGGCGAGGGGCTGGACTTCCCCACCGGCGTGGCCGCGGACGCCCGGGGCAACGTGTACATCGCCGACTTCAACAACAGCCGCGTGGTCGAGGTCCCGGCCGACGGCGGGCCGCAGAGCACGCTCGGCGACCACCTGCGCCACCCCTACGCGGTGGCCGTGCCGCCGGCGCCCGCGCACCCCGTCCCCGGGCAACCTGCCCTCGGGCACCCCGTCCCCGGGCGGCCGGCCGTCCCGCAGGCCGCCCGCGCCACCCTCCTCCGGCACCCGTCGTAGTACGCCCCGGCAGATCCAGGAGCCCCGCCACCATGGCCACCACGGCAACCCGCCACCGCACCGATCCGCGCCCCGCGGCCGCCAGGCTCGCCGGGGTGCTCGCGGCCGCCGCCGCCCTCGCCCTCGTTCCGGCCCCCGCGTCGGCGGCCCCCGCCCCGGCAGTCCCCGTCCCGCCGGCCCCCGCCCCGCCGGTCGGGCACGCCGTGCGCTGCTCCTCGGCGGCCGACCCCGAGCTGGCCGAGCGCCTGGCCCGCGACATCGCCGAGGCCGTCCGGGGGAGGCAGTCCACGCTCGCCCTCGCCGTGCGCGACTCCGGCACCGGGGTGTCGTGCTTCCTTGACCCCGGCAGGCACTTCGACTCGGCGAGCATCGTCAAGGTCACCATCATGGGCGCGGTGCTGAGGCTCGCCCAGGACGAGGACCGGCCGCTGACGCCGTTCGAGGAGGAGAACCTGCGGCCGATGATCACCCGGTCGGACAACGCCGCCGCCGTCCGGCTGTGGAAGTACGTGGGCCCGGCCCGGATGCGGAACTTCCTCGACCTCGCGGGCATGTACGACACGGTGCTGTCCGCCGACGGCTTCGGGCTCACCCAGGTCACCGCCGGTGACGAACTGAAGCAACTGGACGTCTACGCCACCGACTCCGACGTCCTCACCCCCGAACACCGCTCCTACGGGCTGCAGTTGATGGCCGAGGTGGAGGAGGACCAGCGCTGGGGCACCCCCTTCGGGGCGCCGCCCGGCGTCACGACGCACGTCAAGAACGGCTGGCTGCAGCGCGCCACGCACGGCTGGCGGGTGCACAGTCTCGGCATCTTCACCGCCCCCGACCGGGTCTACCGGATCGCCGTCCTCACCGACGACGACCCCACCGAGTCCTACGGCATCGGCACCGTCCAGCGCGTCTCCCAGCAGGTCCACCGGGACCTCGCCGGCCGTGCGGACGCGGACCCCACCAGGCTCGCGCCCGGCGTCCCCGACCTCGCCGCGCCGGAGACCGGCGACGGCTCCGTCCCCAACACGGTCGGACGGTAGGGGAGTCGGGTCGGACGGCGTCCTGGTGATTGACGCCCTGTCAGATTCCGGCGCGGGTGCGGGAGGTGGTGGAGATCGCCGCCAGGTCCTGCTCGCCGTGGCCGTGGGCGATCGCCTGGAGCAGCGAGTCGCGCAGCAACGAGGCCAGCGGGAGCGGGACTTCGGCGGCGCTCCCGGCCTCCAGGGCGAGGTTGACGTCCTTCAGGCCCAGTGTCAGGCGGAACCCGGCCGGTTCGAAGGTCCCCCGGGTGATCATCCCTCCGTAACCGGCGTACACCGGGCCGGGGAAGAGGGAGTCGGTGAGCACGGCGAGCAGTGCCGCCGGGTCGAGCCCGCTGGCCTCGGCGAGCGCGGCCGCCTCGGAGAACGCCTCGATCGCCGACACCAGCAGGAAGTTGGCGCTGATCTTCGCGACGTTGGCGGCCGCCGGATCCTCCCCGAGCGGCCAGGTGCGGCGGCCCATCGCCTCGAACAGCGGTGCCACCCGGTCGAGTTCGGCGGACGGACCGGCGGCCAGGACGTTCAGGTTCCCGGCCGCCGCGACGTCGGTGCGGCCCAACACCGGCGCCGCGACGTACCCGATGCCGTGCCGGGCGTGCAGTTCGGCGGCCCGGCGGGCCAGCGCGGGGGAGACGGTGGCCATGTTGACGTGCGTGACGGCCTGCGCGCCCGACAGCAACTCCCCGTCCAGCAGCAGGTCTTCGACCACCCGGTCGTCCGCGAGCATCGACACCACCACCTGCGCCCCGAACGCCCCGGCGAGCGTTCCGGCGGCCGTGGCCCCGTCGGCGACCAGTTCGGCCACCGGGCCCGGCGAGCGGTTCCACACCCGCACCGAGTGGCCCGCCGCCAGCAG
>NZ_JBHUWH010000369.1:0-8077 GCF_042670125.1 Kitasatospora sp. NPDC057198
GCGTCGGGGCGGTCGGCCTGGTGGCCGGGCAGCGGGAGTTCGCCGCCGGCGAGGTGGTGGCCGAGGGTGTCGCCGAGGTCCGCGGCGCCGACCGGGTCGAGGCCGTCGACGGTGCGGGCGGCCCCGTCGACGGCCCCGTCGAGCAGTCCGCCGGTGCCGGTGCCGGTGCCGGTGCCGGCACCGGTGTCCGTGCCGGTGCGGACGACCGTGCCGAGGGCGCGGCCGGGTTGCCGCGGGGGGTGGCCGGTGTCGGCGCGGGCGTCGGTCGCGCCCAGCCCGAGGCCCAGCACCTGGGCGGCGAGCATGCCGCTCGCCGCCAGTGTGCCGGGCCGTCCCCACCGGAGTCCGGAGGTGTCCGAACGTCGCGGCCGCTTCGCGTGGTTGGTTCGCACACCAGGGGAGAACGAGCGGGACCCCCCGCGGTCACGCCCGTTGCTCACACTCCGTCACACTGTGCGGGGGTGTGCGGGAGTCCGGACGTCCGGTTCAGGCGTCCGGCTCAGGCGAGACCCCCGCGCCGGATCACCTCCGCGTACCAGCGGGCGCTGGTCTTGGGGGTCCGCTTCTGGGTGTCGTAGTCGACGTGGACGATGCCGAAGCGCTTGCTGTAGCCGTACGCCCACTCGAAGTTGTCGAGGAACGACCAGAGGTAGTAGCCGCGGACGTCGGCGCCCGCCTCGATCGCGTCGGCCACGGCCTGCAGGTGCAGGTCGACGTAGCGGACCCGCTCGGGGTCGTCGACCTCGCCGTCCGGGCCGACCACGTCCTCGAAGGCGGCGCCGTTCTCGGTGACCAGCAGCGGCAGGCCGAAGTCGCGGTGCATGCCGACCAGCGAGTCGGACAGCCCGGAGGCGTCGATCGGCCAGCCCATCGCGGTGACGTCGTCGTTGGCGAGGTGGAAGACCACGTCCTCGGAGCCCGGCCAGCAGCTGAACTCGCTGTCGCCGTGGCCGTCGTTGCGGGCCGCCTCCGCGGTCTCCGCCTCGCCGCCGGGCGCCGACACGATGGTCGGGTTGTAGTAGTTGAGGCCGAGCAGGTCGATCGGCCGGCCGATCTCCGCCTCGTCGCCGGGGCGGACCAGCTCGTCCCAGTCGACGATGTGGGCGGTGTCCGCCTTCAGGTCGGCGTCGTAGCCGCCCTTGAACATCGGGCCGGTCCAGACCCGGTTGCCGACCGCCTCGATCCGGCGGGCCGCCTCGCGGTCCTCCGGGGTGTCGGTGAGCGGGCGGACCAGGTGCAGGTTGAGCGAGACCGCGATCTTCGCCGAGGCGGGCAGCACCTCGCGCAGCGCGCCGACGGCCAGGCCGTGGCCGAGGTTGAGGTGGTGCGCGGCCTTCAGCGCGTCGGCCGGGTTGGTGCGGCCGGGGGCGTGCACGCCGGAGCCGTAGCCGAGGAAGGCGCTGCACCAGGGCTCGTTCAGGGTGGTCCACACCGGGATGCGGTCGCCGAGCGCGGCGCCGGCCAGCGCCGCGTACTCGGCGAAGCGGTAGGCGGTCTCCCGGACCGGCCAGCCGCCGGCCTCCTCCAGGTCCTGCGGGAGGTCCCAGTGGTAGAGCGTGGCGACCGGGGAGATGCCGTGCTCCAGCAGGGTGTCGACCAGGGCGCGGTAGAAGTCGAGGCCGCGCTCGACGGCCGGGCCGCGGCCGGTGGGCTGGATCCGCGGCCAGGACAGCGAGAAGCGGTACGAGGTGAGGCCGAGGTCGGCCATCAGCCGGACGTCCTCGCGGAAGCGGTGGTAGTGGTCCACCGCGACGTCGCCGGTGTCCCCGTTCAGCACCTTGCCGGGGGTCTTGGCGAAGGCGTCCCAGATGGACGGGGTGCGCCCGTCCTCGGCGGCCGCGCCCTCGATCTGGTAGGCGGCGGTGGCCGCGCCCCAGGCGAACCCGGGCGGGAAGGCCACCCGGGGGGCCGCCACCGATGCGTGGGCGGCTGTGGTCGGATCGGTCATGGTCATACGGGAGCGCTCCCATGGCTCGGGGGTGGACGGGCGGGGTGCCGGGGCCGGCCGGTGGGCCGGTCCGCGGCGGATCAGCTCTTGACGGCGCCGGAGGTGATGCCGCCGACGATGTGCTTCCCCAGAACGGCGAAGATCAACAGCAGCGGCAGGGTGCCGACGAGCGCACCGGTCATGATCACGGCCTGGTTGATGTCGTGACCGGAGCCGCCGCCGATCGCGGAGAGCGCGACCTGCACGGTCGGGTTCTGCTGGGTGAGCACCACGAACGGCCAGAAGAAGTCGTTCCAGGACTGCACGAAGACCAGCATGCCGAGCACCGCCATGGCGGGCCGGGCGATCGGGAACACCACGTGCCAGATGATCCGCATGCTGTTCGCGCCGTCCACCCGGGCCGCCTCGATCAGCTCGAACGGCAGCGCCTCGGACAGGAACTGGCGCATGAAGAAGACGCCGAACGCGGCCACCAGCGAGGGCAGGATCACCGACTGCAGTTGGTTGCCCCACTCCAGCTTGGTGACGATCCGGTACAGCGGGATGACGCTGAGCTGCGGCGGGATGGTCATGGTGGCGACCACCAGGGTCAGCAGCGCGTTGCGGCCGCGGAAGCGCAGCTTGGCGAAGGCGAAGCCGGCCAGGGTGGAGAACAGCACCGTGGACAGTGCCACGCAGCCCGCCACGATGGTCGAGTTCAGCAGCGCGGTGCCCATGTCCGCCTGGTCCCAGGCGGTGGTGATGTTGTCCCACAGCTGGCCGCCGGGCACCATCGGCGGCGGCGACTGGGCCACCCGCTCACCGGTGTTGGAGGCGGCCACGAAGGTCCAGTACAGCGGGAACAGCGAGACCACGGCGGCGATCGCCAGCAGCACGTAGGCGACCGGGCCGGCCTTGTCGTGGTCGCCGGCCTTGCGGCGGAACAGGCCGCGCGGGCGCTCCTGCTCCGCGTGCTTCGCCTTCCGGGCGGAGGGGGTGGACAGGGTGGCGGCCATGTCAGCCTCCCAGCTCGTTGCGCTTGCGGTAACGGGTGATCAGGAACTGCACCAGGCCGAGCAGCAGCAGGAGCAGCAGCATCGTCCAGGCCACCGCCGAGGCGCGGCCCAGCTGGCGCGAGGGCCAGCCCAGCTCGTACAGGTAGAGGCTGAGCGTCTGGAACTGGTGCGCGGAGCCGCCGGACACGCCGACACCGCCTCCGAACAGCATCGGCTCGCCGAACAGCTGGGTGGCGCCGATGGTGGAGACGATGATGGTGAACAGGATGGTCGGACGGATCGACGGGATGGTGATCCGGGTGAACTGCTGCCAGCGGTTGGCCCCGTCCAGGCTGGCCGCCTCGTACAGGTCCTTCGGCACCGCCTGCATCGCGGCCAGGTAGATCAGCGCGTTGTAGCCCGTCCAGCGCCAGGTCACGATGGTGGAGATGGCGATCTGCGAGGGCCAGGTGTCGGAGTACCAGTTCGGGTGGATGCCGACCGCGTCCAGCATCCAGTTGATGAAGCCGTAGTCCGGGTTGAACAGCTGGACGAACACCAGGGTCGCGGCGGCGATCGAGGTGGCGTACGGGGCGAGGATCGCGACCCGGAAGAAGCCGCGGCCGCGCATCCGGTAGTTGAGCAGGTGGGCCAGGCCCAGCGCCATGAGCAGCTGCGGAACGGTCGAGATCACACCGATGGTGAAGGTGTTGCGCAGCGCGTTCCAGAACTGGTCGTTGGACCACAGGCGGGTGTAGTTGCCGAATCCCCGCCACTCCATCACGTCCGGCTTGAGCAGGTCGACGTAGTGCAGCGACAGCCAGCCCGTCCAGATCAGCGGGAACAGGCCGAAGGCGGCGAAGCAGATGAAGAAGGGGGCGATGAACGCGTACGGGGACGCCTTCAGGTCGAACCGGTACAGGCGCGAGCGCCAGGCGGGGCGCTCGGGCGGGGCCTCGGCGCGGACGTGGGTGGCCACTTGGGGTTTCCTTCCCGGGGGTGGCGAGGGGCGGCGGAACGGCGCCCGGCCGGGTGGGCGGACCCGGCCGGGCAGTAGGGATCGGCTACCGGCGCGCTGCCGGCCCGGATCAGTTGCTGGTCTTGTCGTCGATCAGCTTGGTGACGTTGCTCCAGGCCTTGGCCGGGTCCGTGCCGTGCTCCTCGATGTCGAGGATGCCGTTGTCGGTGATGATCGTCTTCACGTTGCCGTCCTGCTCACCGATCGGCGCCGGCTTGATGGACTGCGCGGCGGCGGCGAAGATCTGGCCGGTCGGCGCGTTGTTGAAGTACTCCTGCTTGGCGCCCTGGACGGCGGGCTGCTGCAGGCCGCCCACGGTGGAGGGCAGGTTGCCGACCTTGGTGAAGACCTTGGCCTGCTGCTCCGGAGCGGTCAGCCAGGCGGCGAGGGCCGCGGCCT
Organism: Kitasatospora sp. NPDC057198; assembly: GCF_042670125.1. Lineage (NCBI taxonomy): Bacteria > Bacillati > Actinomycetota > Actinomycetes > Kitasatosporales > Streptomycetaceae > Kitasatospora > Kitasatospora sp. NPDC057198. The sequence goes on from NZ_JBHUWH010000369.1 coordinate 4,340, forward strand.
CCTTGGTGTGCTTGCCGGCCTTCGGGACGGTCAGGAAGGCGCCGCCCCAGTTGGAGGCGACCGGCGGGGCCGCGACGTCCCACTTGCCCTTGCCGGAGTCGCCGGAGTACTTGCTGATGATGCCGGTCATCCAGGACGGGCAGACCACGGTGGCGAACTTGGCGTTGGCGAACGCGGCGTTCCACGGGTCCTGGAACTGGCGCAGGCCGGCGCTGATCTTCGCCTGCGAGGCGGCGACCGCGAGGTCCCAGGCGGTCTTCACGCCGGCGCTGGTCTTGTAGACGAGCTTGCCGGAGGCGTCCGAGTACTGCTCGGGCTGGGCCGACAGCACGGCGTTGAACAGGCCGGAGGCCGAGTCGGTGAAGAAGGTGCCGTTCGGGGCGTGGGACTGGTACTGCCGGCCGGCCTCGACGAACTTCGACCAGTCGCCCGCCCACAGCTTGCCGACCGCCTCGCGGTCGGTCGGCAGGCCCGCCTGCTGGAACAGGTCGGTGCGGTAGCAGATCGCCATCGGGCCGATGTCGGTGCCGAGGCCGATCAGCGAGCCGGACTGGGTGGTGGCCTGCTTCGACTTCCAGTCCAGCCAGTTGCTCGGGTTCACGCCCTCGGTCTTGCCGAGGTCGACGAACTTGTCGCCCAGGGTGTTGGTGGCCTGCGCGATGTAACCGACCTCGACCGCCTGGATGTCGGCCAGACCGCTGCCGGAGCTCAGGTGGGTGGTCAGCGCGTCCCAGTACTTCTGGCCGTCCTGGACGGTGTCGTACTTGATGGTGATGTTCGGGTGCGCGGCCATGTACTCGTCGTACAGGCCGGCCTCCACGTAGCCGAAGGTGCCGAAGTCGCCGACGTTCAGGGTGATCTTCGCGTTCGGGTCGGCCTTCTCGCTGCCGCTGTCCGAGCCGGACGAGGAGCAGGCGGTGAGCATCAGGGTGGACGCGGCGAGGATCGCGGTGGCGGCGAGAGCGGCTCTGCGGGGGCGGGAGGTGATGCGCATGGGGGCGAACTCCTTTGTCCGGGTGGTTGGTCCGGGTCGGTCCGGTGCCGGTCCGGTGGTCTTCCGGGGGCCTGCCGGTGGTCTTCCGTGGGTGCTGCCGGGCTTGGAACGAGAGCTTCGTTGGGTGTTCTTGGTGCGCTGAATCTTGGCTACAGTGTGGGAGCGCTCCCACAGCTGGCATGCCGGAAGGTTGCTGTGTCGCGGGGGTGAGTGTCAAGACGTGGTGACACAAACGTTGCCGGAGCGTTTCCGGCTTCGTTACCACCGCCGTTGACGCCCTCGGGCTGCCCCGGAGAAGCTCCGGAACGCCCCGGATGGCCGGAAACGCCGCGGGACCGGCCACAATGAACAGTCCGTACGGGCCCGGGGGCGGGCCCCGCGGATCCGTCCCATCCGTCCCAGAGACCGAGAGGTGTAGCGATGAGCCCGACCGCACAGCGCCCCGACGCGCTCCACCCGGGCGCCGGCGGCAGAGCCACCGCGCGCCCCACCCTGGAGGAGGTGGCCGCGCTGGCAGGCGTCGGCCGCGGTACCGTCTCCCGGGTCATCAACGGCTCCCCGCGGGTCAGCGCCAAGGCCCGCGAAGCCGTCCAGAACGCCATTGCCGAACTCGGCTACGTGCCCAACCGGGCCGCCCGCACCCTGGTCACCTCGCGCACCGACTCGATCGCGCTGGTCGTCCCCGAGGCCGAGACCAGGCTGTTCTCCGAGCCGTACTTCTCGGACATCATCAGCGGCGTCTCCGCAGAGCTCGCCGAGACCGACATGCAGCTGCTGCTGATCCTGGTCCGCAACCAGCGCGAGCGCGACCGGCTCTCGGCCTACCTGACCGCCCAGCGCGTCGACGGCGTCCTGGTCGTCTCCGTGCACCGCGACGACCCGCTGCCCGGACTGCTGGAGAGCCTGGAGATCCCCTCCGTGCTGGCCGGCCGGCGCGGCGACCTCGAACCGCTCAGCTACGTCCACGCCGACAACGCCGGCGGCGCCCGGATGGCCGTGCGCCACCTGCTCCGGCGCGGCTGCACCCAGGTCGCCACCCTCACCGGCCCGCTCGACATGGAGGTCGCCCAGGCCCGCCTCGGCGGCTACCGCCGGGCCCTGGAGGAGGCGGGCCACGCCTACGACGAGGAACTCGTCGGACTGGCCGACTTCACCGAGGAGGGCGGCCGGGTCGCGATGCGCGAACTCCTGGCCCGCAAGCCCGAGTTGGACGGCGTCTTCTGCGCCTCCGACGTGATGGCGGCCGGCGCCATGCAGGTGCTCCGGGCCGCCGGGCGGCGGATCCCCGACGACGTCGCGGTGATCGGCTTCGACGACTCGATCGTGGCCCGGCACACCGACCCGCCGATGACCAGCGTCCGCCAGCCGATCGAGGAGATGGGCCGCACCATGGCCCGGCTGCTGCTCGACGAGATCCACGAGCGCGGCCGAGCCCGGCGGCAGGTGGTGCTGGCGACCGAGCTGATCGTCCGCGACTCCGCCTGACGGCGGGGCGGGGCGGAGCAGCTGCGGGACGGCGACGGGGCGGCGACCGGTCGGTCGCTGGTCGACGGCTGGTTGCGGCTGGTCGGTCGCTGGTCGCGGCTGGTCGGCGGCGGGGGAGCCGCCACCCGCGCGGGGTGCGGCCCGTGCGGGGGTTCGGCATGCCCGGGGGCAGGGGCCCCGAACGGCCTGGTGGGGGTCGGGGTGAGAGCCCGGTGGCCGGGGGGCCGGGGGTCGGGGGTTCGGGGTCCGGAGGGCCGGGGCCGGGGGCCGGGAGGGTGTGGGCTCAGGAGTTGGGGCGCAGCGTCCAGACGATCTCCAGGACGCCGGTGACGGCGCCGTCCTCACGGGTGATCTCCACGGTGATCGGGAACTCGGGGCGCTTGCCCTCGTCCAGTTCCGCGAGCACCTCGGCGACCGGTCGGCCGAGCGTGGCGGTGGCGGTCACCACGCCGCGGGCCAGCTTCTTGAACGAGATCTCGCCGACCGTCGGCAGCGGCACTGCGCGGTCCAACTGGTCGCCGAACGCCGCCAGCACGATCGCCCCGCTGGCCGACTCGGCCAGCGTGAACATCGCCCCCGCGTGCGGCCCGCCGACGTGGTTGCGGTACTCCGGCAGGTCGGGCAGCCGCAGCACGGCCCGCTCCGCGGTGGTCTCCAGGTACTCCAGCTGCAGGGTCTTCACCATCGGGACGGTGGAGGTGAGCAGTTCGCCGATCGCAGTAGTGGTCATGCCGCGATGTTACTAGTGGGTAGCTTGGTCGTCCATGGGCTGCCGCCCGCCGCTCCCCGCGACCGCCGTCCGCGACCACCGTTCGCGCTTTCCGATCGCCCTTTCCGTTCGCGCGGAGCCGCGGTGCGTGAATGCCGGCGGAAACGCCCGCCGGGGGCGGTGGGGGCGGCGGAGGAATCCTGGCCCCGAGCCTTTCCCGTGGGGCGGGAGGGGGCGCCGCCGCTGGTGGGCGCCGCGTTGCGGCGGGCGGACGGGAGTTCGCGGCGGGGGCGCGGGAAGGCGCGGAAAGACGGGGTGCACGGAAAAGGGCGCGGGAAGGGGGGACCGGGAAAGGGGACGGGAGAAAGAGGGGCGGAAAGGTGCGCGGGCGACTGGTCCGGCCCGGGCGCGCGCTCCAACTCCCGGCTCCGGTGGGCGTTCCGGAGAACACCGAAGGCCCAGGTCGATTACTCGTCCGGCGCCTTCGTACGCTGCTGTGAGTGTCGGGGCTCGACGCCGCGGCCACCTGTACCCCAGCCCGGTGCGCTAC
>NZ_JBHUWH010000370.1:0-8076 GCF_042670125.1 Kitasatospora sp. NPDC057198
GCTCCGGGGGTTGTCCGTCCGCCCCCCCCCCCGGGTGCCGGCAGCCTGCGTGAGGGGTGGGGCGGGAGGGCGTCGGTGCGGGTGGGGTCGGGTGCGGTGGGGTGGGTGGTTGAGCGCGCAGTTCCTCGCGCCCCTGGCGGGGCGGGGAGAGGGAGGGGGAGGGTTGGGGTGCCGGCAACCTGCGTGAGGGGTGGGGCGGGAGGGTGCCGGTGCGGGAGGGCGGTGCACGGGTGGGGAGCCCCGCCCCCGTCAGGGGGTCTCGCCGGCGCGGACGAGGCCGTTCTCGTAGGCGAGGACGACGGCCTGGACGCGGTCGCGGAGGGAGAGCTTGGCGAGGATGCGGCCGACGTGGGTCTTGACGGTGGCCTCGGAGAGGACCAGGCGGGCGGCGATCTCGCCGTTGGAGAGGCCCTGGGCGACGAGCAGGAAGACCTCGCGCTCGCGTTCGGTGAGCGGGGCGAGGACGAGGGAGCCGGGGGTGCTGGCGGGGGTGGGGAGGACCTCGGCGAAGCGGTCGATCATGCGGCGGGTGGTGGTGGGGGCGACCACCGCGTCGCCGCCGTGGACGGAGCGGATCGCGGCGACCAGCTCGGTGGGCGGGACGTCCTTGAGCAGGAAGCCGGAGGCGCCGGCCTTGAGCGCGGCGAAGGCGTACTCGTCCAGGTCGAAGGTGGTGAGGATGAGGACCCGGGGGGCGCCCTCGACCGGGTCGCCGCGGTCGTCCAGGCAGATCCGGCGGGTGGCCTGGACGCCGTCGAGCCGGGGCATCCGGACGTCCATCAGGATCACGTCGACCTCGGCGGTGCGCAGTACGTCGACGGCCTGCTGGCCGTCGCCGGCCTCGGCGGCGATCTCGATGTCGCCCTGCGACTGCAGGACCATCCGGAACCCGGTGCGCAGCAGTTCCTGGTCGTCGACGAGCATCACGCGGATCGGCATGCGGGTCGGGTCTCCTTCGTTCATCCGGACGTTCTGAGGGGGAGGACGGCCCGGATCCGGAAGCCGCCGCCGGGCCGGGGGCCGACGTCCAGGCTGCCGCTGACCATACCGACGCGTTCGCGCATGCCGATCAGGCCGTGGCCGAGCCCGTCGGCGCCGCCGGCGAGCTGTTCGCTGGTGGAGCCGCGGCCGTCGTCCTCGACCAGGACCTCGAGGTCGCCGTCCCGGAAGTCGACGGCGACCTTGGCGCGGGCGTCGGGGCCGCCGTGCTTGCGGACGTTGGTGAGGGCCTCCTGGACGATCCGGTAGACCGTCAGCTCCAGGCCCCGGGGCAGTTCGCGGACCTCGCCGGTGGCGGTGAAGTCGACCGGCAGGCCGGCCGTGCGGACCTGCTCCAGCAGCTCGGGCAGCTCCTCGACGCCGGGCTGCGGCACGTACTCGCCCGCGGTGTCGGCGGTGCGCAGCACGCCGAGCAGGCGGCGCATCTCGGCGAGGGCCTGCCGGCCGGTGGAGGCGATGGTGCCGAGCGCCTCCTTGGCCTGCTGCGGGGAGGAGTCCAGCACGTAGGCGGCGCCGTCGGCCTGGACGATCATCACCGAGACGTTGTGCGCGACCACGTCGTGCAGCTCGCGGGCGATCCTGGCCCGCTCGGCGGCGACCGCGACCTTCGCCTGGGCGTCACGCTCGCGCTCCAGCCGGGCGGCCCGGTCCTCCAGCTCGACCAGGTAGGCGCGGCGGACCCGGGTGAGCCGGCCCCAGGCCCAGCACAGCACGAACGGGGAGGTCATCAGGACGGCCATGAACACCGTCAGGTAGCCGCTCTGGTGCTGTTCCGAGGGCGCCAGCCGCCACATCGTCAGCGGCCCGGCGGCCAGGCTCGCCGCCAGCGCCAGCCGGGACGCCCAGGCCCGGCCGAAGGCGGCGCCGGTGTAGCCGAACACCAGGTAGGCGATGCTGGAGACGTTGGGTTCGATCTGGAGCACGACCTGGCCGAGGCCGGCCGCGACGGCCGCCGCGGTGGTGGCGTCCGGCCAGCGGCGGCGCACCACCATCAGGGCGGGCAGCAGGAAGGCGACCCCGACGCCGGTGTAGTGCTTCCAGGACGGCAGCGGGTCGTCCGGCAGGCCGTTGGACTCGACCGCGGCGAGCACGCCCAGCATCAGCACCAGCAGCGCCCAACCGGAGTCGACGACCACGGGGTGTCGGCGGAGCCAGGCGTTGAGTCGATGCACGGTTCCAGCCTAGGGAGTCCGGGAACGGGTTCTGCTCCGCCGCGAGAGCGATCTGCGGCTACTCCCCAGGGTGGAGGCGGGGACGCCCGGTAACGTCGTCCGCCATGACATGGATGCGGTGGCGGCCCGCGATCGAACACGCCCTGTACCGGCCCGACGGCGGCTTCTACCGCAGGCCGGAGGGCCCGGCCGGGCACTTCCGCACCTCCGTGCACGCCTCCGCGCTGTTCGCCGCCGCGGTCGCCCGCCTGCTGGCGGGCGTCGACGCGGCGCTCGGCCGCCCGGAGCGGCTGGACTTCGTCGACGTCGGCGCCGGGCGCGGCGAACTCGTCCTCGCGGTGCGCGCCCTGCTGCCGGACGGCCTGCGCGGGCGGGTGCGGCTGCGGGCGGTGGAACTGGCCGACCGCCCGGCCGGGCTGCCCGCCGGGATCGACTGGTCGGCCGACCTGCCGTCCGGCGTCCGGGGCCTGCTGTTCGCCAACGAGTGGCTGGACAACGTCCCGCTGGACGTCGCCGAACGCGGCCCGGACGGGCGGCTGCGGTACGTCGAGGTCGCGCCGGACGGCACCGAGCGGCCCGGCGGGCCGCTGGCGGACGCGGACGCGGCCTGGGCCCGGCGCTGGTGGCCGGACGGCGAGCGGGTCGAACTCGGCGCACCCCGGGACGCCGCCTGGGCCGCGGCGCTCGGCGGACTGGAGCGCGGCCTCGCGGTGGCCGCCGACTACGCGCACCCGCGCGCCGCCCGGCCGCCGTTCGGCACCCTGACCGGCTTCCGGGACGGCCGCGAGTGCGCCCCCGTCCCCGACGGCTCGTGCGACCTGACCGCGCACGTCGCGCTCGACGCGGCGGCCGTGCCCGGACACCCGGCGCTGCTCACCACCCAGCGCGAGGCGCTGCGCGCGCTCGGCGTCAGCGGCGCCCGCCCGCCGCTGTCCCTGGCGGGCACCGACCCGGCCGCGTACCTGCGGGCGCTGTCCGGCGCCGGGGAGGCCGCCGAGCTCACCGACCCGGCCGGGCTCGGCGCGTTCCACTGGCTGGTCCAGGCCGTCCGCATGCCGGTACCGGACGACCTCGCGGGCCTGCCGGGATGGCAGACTCTCCCCTCGTAGAAGGAGGCGACGGCCATGACGGAGACCACGGTCGGCATCGGCCCGGGCGCGCAGACGCTCCCCGGTGACCCCGGCAGCACCGACATGGTGCTCAACATCGGCCCCCAGCACCCGTCCACGCACGGCGTGCTGCGCCTGAAGCTGGTCCTCGACGGCGAGCGGATCACCAGCGCCGAGCCGGTGATCGGCTACATGCACCGCGGCGCGGAGAAGCTCTTCGAGGCCCGCGACTACCGGCAGATCATCATGCTGGCCAACCGGCACGACTGGCTGTCCGCGTTCGCCAACGAGCTGGGCGTGGTGCTGGCCGTCGAGCGGATGCTCGGTATGGAGGTGCCCGAGCGGGCGGTCTGGCTGCGCACCCTGCTGGCCGAGCTCAACCGCGTCCTCAACCACCTGATGTTCCTCGGCTCCTACCCGCTGGAGCTGGGCGGCATCACCCCGATCTTCCACTCCTTCAACGGCCGCGAGGAGCTCCAGCACGTCCTGGAGGAAGCCTCCGGCGGCCGCATGCACTACATGTTCAACCGGGTCGGCGGCCTCAAGGAGGACCTCCCGGCCGGCTGGCTCGGCCGGGTCCGCCGCGCGGTCGGCGTGGTGCGCGGCCAGCTGCCGGTCTTCGAGGACCTCGTCCTCGGCAACGAGATCTTCCGCGGCCGCACCGCGGGCGTCGGCGTGCTCTCCCGCGAGCACGTCCACGCGTACGGCGTCAGCGGGCCGATCGCCCGCGCCAGCGGCGTCGACTTCGACCTGCGCCGCGACGAGCCCTACCTCGCGTACGGGCAGCTCCAGGACGTCCTGAAGGTCTCCGTCCGCGAGGAGGGCGACTGCCTGGCCCGGTTCGAGTGCCTGCTGGAGCAGACCGCCAACGCGCTCGACCTCGCCGACGCGTGCCTCGACCGGCTCGCCGACCTGCCCGCCGGGCCGGTCAACCTGCGGCTGCCCAAGGTGCTCAAGGCGCCCGAGGGCGAGACGTACGCCTGGACCGAGAACCCGCTCGGGCTGAACGGGTACTACCTGGTCTCGCGCGGCGAGAAGACGCCGTGGCGGCTCAAGCTGCGCTCGGCGTCCTTCAACAACATCCAGGCCCTGACCGAACTGCTGCCGGGGACGCTGGTGGCGGACATGGTGGCGATCCTGGGGTCGATGTTCTTCGTGGTCGGGGACATCGACAAGTAGGACGAAGGACGGCGGGAGGGCTCGTATTCAGGGGCTCGGGGAACGGCGAGTCCGTGCTGCTGGTGGCCGGAGCCCATCGGAGGTCCGTGCTGCTGCGTGTCTGTGACGGAACCGGAAGCAGATGCGCGCTCCGGCAGTGAACCTCTCGCAGACCCGGGCTCGCCGTTCCCCGAGCCCCTGATTGCGTGCCCCTCTCCTTTACTGGTCGGCCGGGTGCGGGGCCAGGCGGGGGTCGTGGGCCTTGCAGAGGGTGACGAGCATCTCGTAGGCGGCGGGGCCCATGAGTTCGACGAGTTCGGGGCGGTAGGAGACGTAGACCGGGTCGGGGGCGTTGTGGGCCTCGGGGGAGCCGGTGCACCACCAGTGGAGGTCGTGGCCGCCGGGGCCCCAGCCGCGGCGGTCGTACTCGCCGATGGAGACCTGGAGGTAGCGGGTGTCGTCGGGGCGGTCGATCCAGTCGTAGGTGCGGCGGACCGGGAGCTGCCAGCAGACGTCGGGCTTGGTCTCCAGGGGTTCCAGGCCCTCGCGCAGGGCGAGGACGTGCAGGGCGCAGCCGGCGCCGCCGGGGAAGCCGGGGCTGTTGAGGAAGAGGCAGGCGCCGTTCACCCGGCGGGTCTGGCGGTCGCCGTCCTCGTCGAACATGGTGATGCCGCCGTCGAGGCGGATCCGGCCCTTGGCGTCGGTGCCCTCGGCGTGGTGCTCCCAGATGTCGGGGGTGAGCCGAGCGGCGTGGCCGGCGACGCGCTGCTCGTCGTCCTCGTCGGAGTAGTGGGCGCCGAGGGTGCAGCAGCCGTCGGAGGCGCCGCGGCCGGGCTGGATGCCGTGGCAGCCCTTGCCGAAGATGCAGCCCCAGCGGGAGGTGAGCCAGGTGAGGTCGCAGCGGAACACCTGGTCCTCGTCGTCGGGGTCGGTGAACTCGACCCAGGCGCGCGGGAAGTCGAGGGCGACCTCGCGGACGGTGGGCATCGCCAGGTCGACGACGGGGCCCTTGGCCTTCGCGGGCTTCGCAGGCTTCGCGGGCTTCGCGGTCTCGGCGGGCTTCTTGGTCTTCTTGCTCTTGGTGCTGTCAGCTGGTGCCACCCGGTAAGGGTATGGCCTGGACGGGGCGGGTCGGGGGTGCGGCCGCGCGGCTTTGCCGGTGGTTCGTGTGCTTTGCTCCCGGTTTCGCCCGTTCGGGGCGGGTGTCGAAGGTGAAGCGGCTGTGAAAAGGGCCGCAGGCCGGTCGGTGGCGGCCGGGAGTGGTCCTAGGATGGCCCAGCCGGTAGGTCGGGCGCGCGAGCGTCCTTGCACGGGGGAGTGCACAGTGGGCGACGAGGTCGTCATCCGGTCGTGGGAACTCCACGGCGAGGGACGGGAGTTCGAGAAGATCTCGGACGAGTTCGGTGAAGCGGCGAAGCAGCTGGAGAGCGGCCTGGCGGGGCTGGGCGCCCCGTGGGGCTCGGACGAGCCGGGCACCCCGTTCGGCACCGCGTACGGCGAGGCCCGGGAGGGCGCGCTGGCCGGGCTGCAGGGGCTGTCGGAGCGGCTGGGCCGGATCGGGCGCGGGCTGCACACCATGGCGGACAGCACCGAACGCACCGATCAGGACATCAGCGCGGACTTCAACGCGCCTTCGCTGAACCACCCGACCGCAACCGGCCGGGTCTGAACCGGAGTCAGACCACGCGGCGGGCCGCTGCGCGCGCCGAGCCGCACCACCCGAAGGGGGAGCACGTGTCCAGGAACCTGCCGGAGGAACTCGCCCCCGCGCTGGCGCGGACCGGCCATGCGTGGCCGCAGGCGGACGAGGACGGGCTGCGCCGGGCGGCGGGCCTGTGGCGGGAGTTCGGGTCGGAGGCGGACGCGCTGGTGGCCCGGGGCGCGGCCTCGGTGCAGCGGGTCTCGGGGGAGAACAAGGGCAAGGCGGTGGAGGCGTTCGCCGACCACTGGCGGCAGTTCAGCGGCGGCGGGCGCGGCCAACTGGACGACGCCGCGGCGGCCGCCGGCCTGGTGGCCGCGGCGCTGGACAAGGCGGCCGGGGTCGCCGAGCAGGCGAAGGTCGACATCATCGCGGTGCTGACCGAGCTGACCGAGAAGATCCGGGCGGCGGACGCGGCCGAGGCGAAGGCCAAGGCGGACATCGCGCAGGCCGGCAAGCAGATGACCACCGGCCTGGGCGGGCTGGTCAGCGGCGCGGTCGGCGCGGTCGTCGGCGCGGTGAAGGAAGTCAGCGCCGAGGCCGAGGAGTTGGCCGCGGTCGAGCACGCCAAGGTGAAGATCGGCCAGCTGCTGGAGCAGCTCGGCCGGGACATGGGCGAGGCCGCGAAGTCGCTGGCCAAGGAGCCGCCGCTGGTCGCCCTGGAGCGGATCGCCCAGGCCGACGGCCGGGGCCTGCACGGCGAGCAGCGGGAGACCTCGATGGCGGCCCGCTCCGGGCAGGTCACCGGGGTGCTGGCGCAGGCCGGGGTGGCCCGCTCGGTGGAGGTGGCGAGCGTCGCCGGCCTGCACGCCGACCTGAAGGCCGACGGCACGGTGCGCACCGACCGGCACGGCAACCCGGTGCTGGTCGGCGAGGACGGCCAGCGGGTCAAGGGCGTCGAGGGCCTGACGGTCACCCAGGGCCCGGACGGCCAGCAGCAGTTGGTCGGCCCGGACGGGAAGCCGGTCACCGGCGTGGCGATGGGCGCGGACGGCAAGCCGCTGCTCGGCAGCGACGGCAAGCCGCTGCTGGTGGGCCTGGGCGGCGCCCTGGTCGGCACCGGGCTGATGCTCGCGCTCGGCCACGACGGGAAGCCCGAACTCGGGCAGGACGGCCACCCGGTGATGGTGACCGCCGACGGCACCCAGGTCTCCGGCCTGGTCGCCGACCAGAAGGGCCACCTGCTGGCCGGCACCGACGGCCACCCGGTCACGGTCGACGCCGCGGGCCGGGCCACCGGCCCGAACGGGCAGGTCGTGCAGTTCGGCGCGGACGGCCGTCCGCTCGAACTGCTCGGCCCCGACGGGAAGCCGGTCCCCGTCCTGGACGGGCAGCAGCAGGGCGGCGGGCCGTTCCAGAACGGCCCGTTCCAGGACGGCCCCGGCGGCCACGGGCACAACGGGCCGAACGGGCCGAACAGCCAGGGCCCCGGCGGCGGCCCGACCGCGATGTCCGGGCAGGGCGGCGGCCAGCACGGCACCAACCTGCTGGGCGACACGGTCGACGCGGTCACGGCCCCGCTGGACGCGGTGGTCCAGAGCGGGCCGGCCGGCCCCGGCGGCCCGCAGCCCGGCCCGGCCGACAGCGGTACGCACCGCGGCGGCGGCCAGGGCGGCGGCTACCAGGGCGGGGGCTCGCACTCCTCCTCGTACGGCTCGTACGGCGGCTCGGCCGCGGCCTCGTACAGCCCCCCGTCCGGTGGTGGCGGCGGTGGCGGCGGCTACCAGGACTCCGGGAACGACTACGTCCCGCCGGTGCGCGGCCCGATCTCGGTGCACGTCGACTCGGTGGCGGCGCCGCCCGCGCCGAGCGCCCCGCCGCTGGTGGGCGGGGGCGACATCTGGACGTCCGCCGGGGGCGGCGTCCACCACGCGGCGGACCCGGGGCAGTCCTTCGGCGGCTCGTCGGCCGCCTCCTCCAACGGCTCCTCGTTCCAGCT
>NZ_JBHUWH010000371.1:0-7982 GCF_042670125.1 Kitasatospora sp. NPDC057198
CACCGCGTCGGTGTGCGCGCCGAGCGCGGGCACCGCGCCCATCGGGGCCTCCCGGCCGTGCACGGTGACGGGCGGCAGCAGGCCGCGCAGCGGGCCGGACGGGGTGTCGAACTCGCGCCAGCGCCTCCGGGCGGCGAGCTGCGGGTGGTCGGCGAACTCGGCGACCGAGCGCAGCCTGGCGTTGGCGATGCCCGCCGCGTCCAGGCGTTCCAGCAGTTCGTCGGCGGTGGAGGCGGCGAAGCGCTCCTCCAGGAGGGCGGTCAGCGCGGCGTCGTTGCGGTGCCGCAGCGGGTTGTCGGCGAACCGCGGGTCGCGGACCAGCTCGGGCCGCTCCAGGACGCGTTCGCACAGCGCGACCCAGTCCCGGTCGCTCTGCACGCTGAGGAACACCTGGCCGCCGTCGCCGGCCCGGTAGTGGCCGTACGGGGAAATGGACGGGTGCCGGGCGCCGCTGCGGCCGAGCGGCGCGGGCCCGTACAGGCCGTGGAAGAGCGGCTGGCCGAGCCACTCGCCGAGGGCGTCCAGCATGGAGACGTCGAAGGCGGTGCCCTTTCCGGTGCGTTCGCGCTCGTAGAGGGCGGTGAGCACGCCGGTGTAGGCGTACATCCCGGCGGCGATGTCGGCGATCGAGATGCCGGCCCGGGCGGGGGTGTCGGGGGTACCGGTGAGCGAGACCAGGCCGGTCTCGCACTGCACCAGCAGGTCGAACGCCTTCTTGCTGGTGTAGGGGCCGGTGTCGCCGTAGCCGGAGATGCCGCAGCGGATCAGCCGGGGGTGCCGCTCGCCCAGCTCCCGCGCGCCGAGGCCGAGCCGGTCGGCGGCGCCGGGGGCGAGGTTCTGGACGAAGACATCGGCCCGGTCGAGGATCCGGTCGAACAGGGCCCGGTCGGCGGCGTCCTTCAGGTCGAGGACGACGCTCTCCTTGCCCCGGTTGCACCAGACGAAGTACGCGGACTGGCCCTTGGCGGCCCGGTCGTAGTCCCGGGCGAAGTCGCCGCCGGGGCGTTCGACCTTGATCACCCGGGCGCCGAGGTCGGCGAGCTGGCGGGTGGCGAACGGTGCGGCGACGGCCTGTTCGAGGGAGACGACGGTGATGCCGTCGAGTGGTGGCACGACGTGTTCCTCCGGTCGGTCGGGTGCCTGGTCGAGCCGGAACACCGGCAGGTGGTCGGGGCGCTGCTGCGAGTCGAAGCGGACCTTCGCGCCGACCCGGGCCCGGCCGGGCAGCAGCGAGCGAACCTGGGCCTTGACCCGGAAGCCCTCGTCGAGCTGGACGACGGCGACCCGGCGCGGCGGGTTGCCCTTGACCCGCTGCTCGGTGTGGCTGTGGATCCAGCCCGCCCCCGCGGTGTGCCGCCACTCCAGGTCGGTGCAGCCGCACACCCCGCACAGGTTCCGCTCCCGCGCCTCGCTGCTGCCGCACCAGGTGCACCGCTGGAAGCGCAGCAGGTCGCTCATCATGCGCCCGCGGTCCTTCCCCGTTCGCGCAGGACCCGCTTGAGGATCTTCCCGGCCGGTGAGACGGGCAGCTGCGGCAGGAACTCCAGGTGCCGGATCCGCTGGTAGGGGGCGACGTGCGCGGCGACGTGCGCCCGCAGCTCGGCCGCCAGTTCGGGCGTCCCGGCCGTCCCGGCGTGCAGCACCACGTACGCGGCGGGCAGTTCGCCCGCGGAGGCGTCCGGCAGGCCGACCACCGACGCCTGGGCGACGGCGGGGTGCTCGCACAGCAGCGCCTCCAGCGGGCCCGGGTAGACGTTGTAGCCCTTGTAGATCAGCATGTCCTTCGCCCGGCCGACCAGGAAGTACCAGCCGTCCGCGTCGCGGCGGGCCAGGTCTCCGGTGCGCAGCCAGCCGTCCGCGAACTGCTCGGCGGTGAGGGCGGGTTGGTCGAGGTAGCCGCCGGTGATCTGCGGGCCGCGGGCCCACAGTTCGCCGGTCCCGCCGGGCCCGACCGGGGTGCGGCCGTCCGGCCCGCGCAGTTCGACCTCGGTGTCGAACAGCGGGACGCCGACGCTGCCGCGGGGGGTGCCGGCGCCCTGCTCCAGCGGCGGGAAGAGCAGGCCCTGGGTGGCCTCGCTGAGGCCGTACGCCTCCATCACCAGGGCGTTCGGGAAGACCTTCCGCAGTTCGTCCATGGCGGCGGGCTCCAGCGGCGCGGCGCCGGAGGAGATCAGCCGGACGGCGCCCAGGTCGCGCTCGCGGACGCCGGGGACGGCCAGCAGGGCGTGGAACAGCGAGGGCGAGCCGGTGACGGTGTGCGCGCCGTGCCGTTCGACGGCGTCGAGGTAGCGGGCCGGGTCGAAGCGGCCGAAGACCACGGCGGTGATGCCGTTCGCCACGAAGATGTTCTGGGTGACGGTGCCCATGGCGTGGAACATCGGGGCGATGGCGACCACGGTCGCCGCGCCGAGCGGCACCGCGAACCGGGCGTCGGCCGCCGGGACGCGGTGCAGCGTGATCCGGCCCGCGGCGTCGGTGCGCGGCAGGGCGGCGCTGCGCCAGCAGGCCATCTGCAGCACGTTGGCGAGCAGGTTGCGGTGCAGCACCCGGATCGCCTTGGGGCGGCCGGTGGTGCCGCCGGTGAAGGCGAGGTGCGCGACGTCCTCGGGCCCGACGGGGGTGGCGGGTTCGGGCGCGCGGGTCAGCAGTTCGGCGAGCGGGACGACCTGCTCGGCGAGGCGCTCAGGTGCCGGGGCCGCGGCCGCAGCGGCGGGGGCGGGGGCGGCCGTGGTGGGCTCGACCAGGACAGCCAGCCGCAGGCGGCCGCCCGCCGCCTCGGCGAGCTGCCCGGCACAGGAGGGGTGGGTGAACGCGGCGGTGGCCCCGATGTCGGCGAGCTGGCTGCTGAGCGCGGCCGGGGGCAGCGCCGGGTTGAGGGCCGCCATGGTGGCGCCGGCCAGCAGCGTGCCGTAGTAGGCGACGGTGAACCAGGCGGAGTTCGGCAGGTGCAGCGCGACCACGTCGCCGGGCCGCACGCCGTGCTCGCGCAGGCCCTGGGCGGTGCGGAGGGCGCGCTCGTGCAGTTCGGCGAAGGAGAGCCGCAGCTCGCCGTCGGCCAGGGCGGTCCGTTCGCCGTACGCGGCGGCCGATCCGGCGAGCAGGTCGGCGACGCTGCCGGCGGGGTAGGTCAGGCCGCGGGGCATGCCCGTGGGCCAGGGTGCGGTCATCTGAGGACTCCCTTGTCCAGCAGTGCGTCCAGTTCGGTCTCGTCCAGCCCCGCCCCGGTCATGACGGTACGGGTGTCGGCCCCGACGGTCGGGGCGGGGGTCGGCTCGCCCGGCGGCGTGGCGCTGAAGCGCGGGGCCGGGGCGGGCTCGGGGACCCCGGTGGGGCCGGTGCGGAAGGTGCCGCGGGCGGCGTTGTGCGGGTGCTGCGGCGCCTCGCCGAGCGACAGCACGGGGGTGACGCACGCCTGGGTGCCCGCGAAGTGCCCGGCCCACGCGTCGCGGGGGCGGGCGGCGAAGCGCTCGGCGAGCTTCTTGCGGGCGGCGGGCCACCGTTCGGTGTCGTGCTGCCGGGCCAGGTCGGGGTCGTCGGCGAGGCCGAGGCCCGCGAGCAGGTCGGCGAAGAACTGCGGCTCGATGGCGCCGACCGCGACGTGCCGGCCGTCGGCGCACTCGTAGGTGGTGTAGAACGGGGCGCCGCCGTCGAGCAGGTTGGTGCCGCGCTCGTCGCGCCAGCGCCCGGCGGCGAGGAAGCCGTACGTCATGGCGAGCAGGGCGGCCGAACCGTCGGTCATGGCGGCGTCCACCACCTGGCCGCGGCCGGTGCGGGCGGCCGAGAGCAGGGCGCTGACCGTGCCCAGGGCGAGCAGCATGCCGCCGCCGCCGAAGTCGCCGACCAGGTTGAGCGGGACGACGGGGGCGCCGCCGGCCGGTCCGACGGTGTGCAGGGCGCCGGACAGCGCGATGTAGTTGATGTCGTGGCCGGGCTCCTGGGCCTTCGGGCCGTCCTGCCCCCAGCCGGTCATCCGGCCGTACACCAGCCGGGGGTTGCGCGCCAGGCAGGTGTCGGGGCCGAGGCCGAGGCGTTCGGCGACGCCGGGGCGGAAGCCCTCGATGACGGCGTCGGCGCCGTCGATCAGGCGGAGCGCGGCGGCGGCGCCCTCGGGGTGCTTGAGGTCGACGGCGACCGAGCGGCGGCCGCGGTGCAGGACGGGGAAGCCGGGACGGCCGGCGTCGGCGGGGCGGTCGATCCGGACCACCTCGGCCCCGAGGTCCCCGAGCAGCATCGCGGCGAACGGGCCGGGACCGATGCCGCCGAGCTCGACGATCCGCAGCCCGGCCAGCGGCCCGGAGCGCGGAGGACCGCCGGGGGCCGGGGCGTCCGGGGTCGGGTGGCTGTTCATCGGCCGGTCCAGCGGGGGGCGCGCTTCTCGGCGAAGGCGCGCGGGCCCTCCTTGGCGTCCTCGGAGGCGAAGACCGGGTCGATCAGGGCGCGTTGGCGCTGCCAGCGTTCGGCGGCGGGCCAGGTGGGGGCCTCGGTGACGATCCGCTTGGTGGCCCGGACGGCGAGCGGGCCGTTGGCGGCGATCTCGGCGGCGAGGGCGCGGGCGCCGGCCAGTGCGCCGCCGTTCGCGGTGAGCCGGTTGACCAGGCCGAAGGCGTGCGCCCTGGGCGCGTCCAGGAAGCCGCCGGTGAGGGCGAGTTCCATGGCGATCTGGCGCGGGACGCGCTCGGGCAGGCGCATCAGCCCGCCGGCCGCGGCGACCAGGCCGCGCTTGACCTCGGGGAGGCCGAACCGGGCGTCCTCGGCGGCGACCACCAGGTCGCAGGCGAGGACGATCTCGCAGCCACCGGCTAGCGCGTGGCCCTCGACGGCGGCGATCAGCGGTTTGGCGGGCGGCGCCTCGGTGAGCCCGGCCAGGCCGCGGCCCTCGACCACGGGGCGCTCGCCGCGCAGGAACGCCTTGAGGTCCATGCCCGCGCAGAAGGTGCCGCCGGCGCCGGTGATCACGCCGACGGTGAGGTCGTCGCGGGCGTCGAGCACGTCGAGCGCGGCGGCGACGCCCTCGGCCACCGCCCGGTCGACCGCGTTGCGCGCCTCGGGCCGGTTGATGGTGATCACGGCGACACCGTCGCCGTACTCGGTCAGAACCGCATCGGACACGGGGGCCCTCCAGGAGTGCGGGGATCAGCCAAACGACCATTCGAACGATCGTTAAACTAGAGCGGAGGTGCCGCCCTGTCCACCCCGTGTGGCGCAGGCCACCCCGGCCGCCGGACCGGATCCGGGCGGGCCGGGGACGGCGGCACCCCTATGATCGGAGGGCGACATGCCCAGGACCCGCGAGGACGCACCCGGATGAGCTCCACCACCCAGAAGCTGATCATCGAGACGGCACGCCAGGAGTTCGCCGAGCGAGGCTACGGCGCCACCTCGATCCGGGACATCGCCCGCCGCTCCGGCATGAGCCTGTCCGCCCTCTACCACTACTACCCGGGCAAGCAGGAGCTGTTGCGGGCGATCATCGACGAGGGCATGGACGAGTACTTCGGCTCCTGCGACCAGGCGCTGGAGCGCGCGGGGGACGACCCGGCCGAGCGGCTCGCCGCCCTGGTGGAGGCCACCGTCCGGTTCCGCGCCGAGCACCCGGCCAAGAGCAGCATCACCATCACCGAGCAGCGCAGCCTGGAGCCGGAGCACCTGGCCGCCTACGAGGCCCGGATCGCCGGGGCCACCCAGCAGTGGGCCGGCATCATCCGGGCCGGCCTGGACGAGGGCGTCTTCACCACCCCCTATCCGGACGACGCCCGCCGCGCCGTCATCGCCATGTGCAACGCGGTCGCCCAGTGGTACCGCCCCGGCGGGGAGCTCGGCGAGGACGACCTGGTGGAGCGCTACGTCTCGCTGGCCCTGACGATCGTGGAGTACCGCCCGCGCGGCGTCGTGCGGCGCCCCGCGCGCTGACCCGGGCCCCGGCCCGCTCCCCCGCCACCAGCCGTTCCCACCCGACCCGTTGACACGGCCGGACGGCCGTGGTTCGGTGCACCCACTCACCGCTATCGAACGATCGATAATCACTTCCTGGAGTGGACTGCGATGGCCGATGTCATAGAGCACGAGCACCTGTTCATCGGGGGGCGCTGGGTGGCCCCCGCCGGCGGGGAGACCATCACCGTGGTGTCCCCGCACACCGAGGAGGTGATCGGCCGGGTACCGCACGCCGGCCCGGCCGACGTGGACGCGGCGGTGGCCGCCGCGCGCGAGGCGTTCGACCACGGCCCCTGGCCGCGGATGTCGGTCCACGAGCGGATCGAGGTCGTCCTGCGGATCAAGGACGGCCTGGCGGCCCGCGCGCCCCGGCTGGCCGCGCTGATCTCCGCGCAGAACGGCTCGCCGGTCACCTGGGCGGCCACCGGCCAGGTGATGAGCGCGGTCGCCACCTACGGCACCACCGCCGGGGTGGGGCGCGAGTTCCCCTTCGAGGAGTGGCGCCACGGCATGGGCGGCCCGCTGCTGGTCCGCAACGAGCCGGTCGGCGTGGTCGCCGCGGTCGTGCCGTGGAACGTCCCGCAGTTCGTCACCGCGACCAAGCTGGCCCCCGCGCTGGTCAGCGGCTGCACCGTGGTGCTGAAGGCGTCGCCGGAGACCCCGCTGGACGCCTACCTGCTGGCCGAGGTCGCCGAGGCGGCCGGGCTCCCGGCGGGCGTGCTCAACGTGCTGCCCGCCGACCGGGAGACCAGCGCCTACCTGGTGGCGCACCCGGGCGTCGACAAGGTCGCCTTCACCGGCTCGGTGGCGGCCGGCAAGGCGGTGATGGCGAGCGCCGCCGCGAACCTGCACCGGGTGACGCTGGAGCTCGGCGGCAAGTCGGCCGCCGTGATCCTGGAGGACGCCGACCTGGCCCGGGTCGTCCCGGCCCTGATGGCCGGCTCGTACATGAACAACGGGCAGGCGTGCATCGCCCTGACCCGCGTCCTGGTGCCGGAGAGCCGGTACGAGGAGATCGCCGCCGCGCTCACCGCCGCCGTCGCGGCGCTGAAGGTCGGCGACCCGCTCGACCCGGCCACCCAGGTGGGCCCGCTGGTCACCCGGCGCCAGCAGCAGCGCAGCCTGGAGTACGTCCGGATCGCCCTCGCGGAGGGCGCGACGCTGCTGGCCGGCGGCGGTGTCCCGGCCGACCGGCCCAAGGGCTGGTACGTCGAGCCGACGCTGCTCGGCGACGTCACCAACGACATGCGGATCGCCCGCGAGGAGGTCTTCGGCCCGGTCGTCTGCCTGATCCGCTACCGGGACGAGGAGGACGCCGTCCGGATCGCCAACGACTCGGACTTCGGCCTGAGCGGCGCGGTCTGGGCCGGGGACGCCGAGCACGGCCTCGACGTGGCCCGCCGGATCCGCACCGGCACGGTCAACGTCAACACGATGCGGGTCGACTTCCTCGGCCCGTTCGGAGGTTTCAAGAACTCCGGCCTCGGCCGCGAGTTCGGCCTGGAGGGCCTGCGCGCCTACCTGGAGCCGAAGACCGTCTACCTGCCGCAGTCCGTGCAGGTCCCCGCCCCGAGGAGGAACACCGTGCGTGCCGCCGTTCTCCAGCAGACCGGCGACGAGGTGCTCGACGTCCGCGACGACGTGACGACCCGGCCGGTCGGCCCCGGCCTGGTCCGGATCAGGATGCGCGCGGCCAGCCTCTGCCACTCCGACGTCTCCGGCATGAACGGCACCCTCGCGCTGCCGACGCCGTTCGTGCCGGGCCACGAGGGCGCCGGCGAGGTCGTCGAGACCGGGGACGGCGTCACCCACGTCGCGCCCGGCGACCGGGTGGTGGTCTGCTGGATGCCGCCCTGCGGGAAGTGCGGCTCCTGCAAGCGCGGCGAGGGCAACCTCTGCCTCAGCGGGATGGCCAACGTCACCACCCCGGTCTTCAGCTCCGGCGGCAAGCCGGTCTTCGGCTTCATCGGCACCGGCACCTTCGCCGAGGAGATCGTCGTCCCCGGCAACGCCGCCGTGCCGCTGCCCGACGACGTGCCGTTCGAGGT
>NZ_JBHUWH010000372.1:0-7859 GCF_042670125.1 Kitasatospora sp. NPDC057198
GGACGCCCCCACGCGTCCGGGCCGCCGCCCTGCCGTCCGCTCGCACGGACGGCGGTCCGTCACGGGCGGTACAGCTGGGCGATGCCGACCACCTTGTTCTGGGCGCCGAGCTCGACCTCGTACTGGTTGCCGAAGCAGCGGTACGGCGCGGCCGGCTCGGCGTTCTTCAGGCAGGCTTCCTGCACCTTCATGAAGGTGGTCAGGTCGACGCCCGCGGACTTCAGGTCCCCGTCCAGCAGCGTGGTCCTGACGTCGTTGTCGAACTCGTAGACCCGGGCGTCGCCCCGGGGCTCCCAGTAGCCGTCGTTCGGCACGTCGGGGCCGCAGACGAACGTGGTCGGCCTGGCCCGCATCCAGACGTGCACGGAGTACGCGTTCTCGGTGGCCTCCAGCACCGTCCGGCCGCCGGCGTTCGCGGTGCAGTCAGCGGCCGGCCTGGTGGCCTTTCCGGTGGCCGCGGCGGCGGACTTTCCCGTGCTCGCGGCCGGCTTCGGGCTGGCGGACGCGGCCGGCGCGGCGGCCGATCCGGTCGGAGCGGCGGTGGTGGCGGTGCTGGCGGCCGGCGCGGCCGCGTCGGACCCGGCGCCGTCCGGGTCGCAGGCGGTCAGGGCGAGGGCGGAGGCTGCCAGGACGGCGGCCACGGTGAGACGGCTGAGACGCATCGTGCGAATCCCCCGGAGACTGGTGTGCGTGAACAGGGCGGATCCGGCCGTGTTTTCGTCGGCGCCCCCGCGGCCCGACCTTCACTTCCAAGATCCATCGGACGGACATCCTGCCCGACCCGACGGAGCCCACCACGCCGATCCGCCCCTCCCGGTTGCCTCCGTTGCGCAGCTGTGACAGTCGTTGCACCCCGCGCGACTCCCGACGAACCCCCGCAAACCGCCCACCCGCCGCAGCCGACGGCCCGTCAACCCCCTTCCGCCAGAAGCCCTTCCACCCGGTACGACTCCCCCGCCGGGTGCCCGATCCGCGCCGCCCACTCCGCCGCGGCCACCGCCCCGACCGAACGCGCCGCCACCAGGGCGGGCGGCAGCGCGTCCCGCTCCAGCAGCTGCGCCCACTGGGCCTCCGTCAGCGCGAGGTACCGCAATCCGGCCAACTCGCCCAGCGCGCCAAGGTCCGCCACCGCGCAGCGCGACAGGTCCAGCCACCACAGCGCGGGCAGCGTGCGCAGCGGCGCCAGGTCCAGCGGGGTGTCGCAGGCCAGGTCGAGCGCGCCGAGGTGCGGGTGCCCGGCCAGCGGCGCCAGCCCCGCACCGTCCAACCCGGCCCGCAGGAACTCCACCGGCAGCGGGCGCAGCGTGCCGAGCCCGGTGGCGGTGCGGGTCACCAGGTCGAGCCGGCGCAGCCGGGGCACGGCGGCCAGCGGGGCGAGGTCGAGCGGGGCGAGGTCGAGCGGGGCGACGGGGGCGCGGGGCGTGATCCGCACCGATTGGAGGTCCGGGCCGGCGGCCTCGGGCAGCCCGTCGTCGTTCCACTCCGGCTCCTCCGGCTCCTCGTCCGGGTCCTGGTCGAGCAGCAGGTAGGGCGGCCAGTCGTCCTGGAGCGCGTAGTGGCCGCGTTCCAGCAGGTCGAGGTGGTGGACGAGCAGCGAGGTGACGGAGTCGGCGACGTACAGCGGGCCCTCGTAGTTGTCGGCCCCGATGTCCAGCACCTGTCCGGGCCGGCCCGCCGCGGCCGGGGCCAGGTCGACGGCGTGGTGGTTGCCGCTGCCGTCGGTGGTGAACGGCACCCACCCCGGGTGGTCGTGGCAGCGGCGGACGGCGCCGTGCGGCCGGGGCCCGAGCGGGACGACCGCGTCGCCGGGCTCGTCCCAGGCGAAGCGGAACTTCCCGGCGTAGCGCAGGTGTTCGGCTGCCTCGACCATCTCGTCGAGCGTCAGCAGCTGCCGGCCGTCGATCAGGCTCGTGGTCCCCCCGCTGCCGTCGGTGGTGAGGTAGAGCGCCCGCAGGTCGTCCGGCAGCCGGTGACCGAGCCGGCGTTCGGCCTCGGCCAGCTGCTCGGGCGTCGCAGGTGGCGCCAACTCCTCCGTCTCTCCCAGCAGTTCGGCCCGGCCCCGGAGGAAGGCGCGCAGCGCGGCGAGGGCCCGGGCCGCGTCCCCGGCCGGGGGCAGCGCGGAGCCGGGGGTGCTCTCCTCGGGCAGCGGGTGGACGTAGCCGGGGTCGAGGACGACCGTGTCCCCGGACAGCACCGTCCCGGGCTCCGCGGTGAACTCGAACACCCCGCCCGGCCGCCCCCGCACCGTCAACCGGGCGCTGTGCCAGCCACGTTCGGCCGCGATCGCCGCCAGCAGCTCCCCGGCCCCGGCCACCGCCCGCATCCACCGCGGCCCCCCGCCGGGCACCGCCCACCACCCGTCGCACTCAGGGCCGCCCGGCCCGCCCTTGACGGTCAGCTCGAAGCCGGTCCATCCCTCGGGGGCGCCGGCCGTCACCGCGGCGACGAACTCCCTTGCATCCTGCTCCAATTGGCTATCCGTCACTTTTCTACCTCCAGTGTTCCGTGCACGTGCAGCGGCTCGCCCCCGGCGGGAGCGAAGCGCCCGGCCCAGGCCCTGAGCCGCTCGTTCGTGGCGTCGCCCCCCGCGAGCCGGGCGACGGCGAGGGCGGGCGGCAGCGCGTGCCGCTCCAGCAGCTGCGCCCACTGGGCGTCCGTCAGCGCCAGGTACCGCAATCCGGCCAACTCGCCCAGCACGCCCAGGTCCCGCACCGCCGCGCAGCGCGACAGGTCCAGCCACCACAGCGCGGGCAGCGTGCGCAGCGGCGCCAGGTCCAGCGGGGTCTCGCAGGCCAGGTCGAGCGCGCCGAGGTGCGGGTGCCCGGCCAGCGGCGCCAGCCCCGCAGCGTCCAACCCGGCCCGCAGGAACTCCACCGGCAGCGGGCGCAGCGCGGCCAGGCCGGTGACGGTGCGGTGCCGAACCCCGAGCACCCGCAGGCCGGTCGCGGCGGCGAGCGGCGCGAGGTCGAGCGGGCCCGCACCGGCCTCGCCGTTGACGGCCACCTGTTGCAGGGCGGGGGTGACGGCGGCGGGCAGGTCGGGGCCGAGGGCGGTCGATCCGGTCCGCGGCGGGCGGACGAGTTCGGTGAAGTCCAGGTACGGCGGGTACTCGGGGTCGACCTCCTCGCCGTCCTCGCGGTCGTCCTCGACCTCGTAGGCGCCCCGGTCGAGCAGGTCGATCCAGGCGGCCAGCAGCGAGGTGACGGAGTCGGCGACGTACAGCGGCCCCTCGTAGCGGTCCCCGCCGGTCTCGACCACCTGGCCGGGACGGCCCGCCTCGGCCGGGTCGAGGTCGACCGCGTGGTAGTTGCCGCTGCCGTCGGTCAGGAAGCGTACCCGGGCGGGGTGGTCGTGGCAGCGGCGGACGGTGCCGGGCGGCCCCGGCTCCACCATGACGATCATCTCGTCCGGCCGGTCCCACTGCTGTCCGTGCCCGGTCTCCGGCGCGTCCTCGTGGCGGGCCACCACCTGGTCGAGCGACAGCCACTCCATGCCGTCCAGTGCGAGTTCGCCCTGGACGCCGCCGCTGCCGTCGGCGACCAGGTACAGCGCCCGCAGGTCGTCCGGCAGGCGGTGCCCCAGCCGCCGTTCGGCCGCCTCGATCCGCTCGGGCGTCGCGGGCGGCGGCATCGGCGCGTCGTACCCGACGATCCCGGCGACCCGCCGCCGGTACTCGGCCAGCAGCGCGACGGCCCGCGCCGGGTCGCCGGCGGGCGGCAGGGCGGAGCCGGGCTGGTCCGGGCCGGGGGCGGGGTGGACGTGTTCGGGGTCGAGGACCAGCAGGCGGCCCCGGGTGGCGGGCGGTTCCGGCATCGCGGTGAGGGTGTACGGCCCGGCCGGGTCGTGCGTCAGGTGCAGCCGGGCGCGCGGCCAGCCGCGCGCGGCGGCGATCGCCTCCGCGAGGGCGTCGAGGTCCGCCGGGTCGGGCCGGAGGCCGTGCCAACTGCCGTCCGCCAGCGTCCACTTGCCGTACGTGCCGGGCCCGTAGCGGCTGTCGACCGTCTCCAGGCGCAGTTCCGTCCACCCCTCGGGCGCGCTGCGCGCCAGCCGGGCGAAGACCGCCCGCACGTCCCGTTCCAGCCGTTCCACCGAAGCCGCTCCTCCCGTCCGGGTACGACCGGATGTTCGCAGCCGGCTCCGACAGGGCTACCGCACGGGGGGCGGCTCGCTCTCGCCGGGCAGGCGGAGGTCCCAGCCGACCAGGGCGCGGAGCTGTTCGGCGGTGACGCCGTCGGGGACGGGGCTGGGCGGGGCGTGGCGGATGGGGGGCTGCCAGCCGTCCTCGGGGTTCCAGGTGCGGACCCGGCGGGCGGGGGCGCCGGCCACCACGGTGTGGTCGGGGACTTCGCCGGCGACCACGGAGTTGGCGGCGACCACCACGTTGCGGCCGATCCGGGCGCCGGGGAGGATCACCGCGCCGGTGCCGATCCAGGAACCGGCGCCGATCGAGACGGGCTCGTTGCGGGGCCACTGCTTGCCGATCGGCAGTTCGGTGTCGCGGTACTCGTGGGCCTGGTCGGTGATGTAGACGCCGGGGCCGGTCCACACGTCGTCGCCGAGTTCGATCCGCTGGTGGCCGACGATGTGGCTGCCGCGGCCGATGACGCAGCCGCCGCCGATCCGGACGATCGGTTCGGGGCCGAGGTCGAGGCCGGGCAGGAAGCCGGCCGAGAGGGTGACGCGTTCGCCGATGATGGAGAACGGGCCGATGGTGATCCAGCGTTCGTTGAAGACGGTGCCGAGCGGGAAGGCGAGCTTGGTGCCGTCGCCGAGCTCCCCGAACCGGTACGGGCCGGGGTTGCGGTTGCTGACCGCGCCCGCGTCCTGGACGAGGCGCCAGCCGCGGTGCACGGCGCGCCCGGCGGTCCGGCGCGCGCGCTCGCGGACGGGCCCGAGCAGCCTGCGGACGATCGACATGGGCCCACCGTAGCGGCCGGTGCGGTCCGGTGACCCGCAACGGGACCAAACTCACACCGGCCGGTAACTTCCGGTTCGGGGGCAGGTCAGCGCGCCCAGGGCGCGGGCCGCTTGGCCAGGAAGGCGCGCATGCCCTCCTGCGCCTCCTCGGAGCCGAACAGCTTCGCCGACAGCGCGACCAGCTCCTCGCCGTGCCGGTCGAAGGACTCCCGGACGGCGGCGTTGGCGAGCAGCTTGGACTCGGCCAGGCCCTGCGGGGAGCAGAGCCGGACGGCGTCCAGGATCGTGCGCAGTTCGGCGGCCGCGTCGTCGGCGGCGGCGGTGACCAGGCCGATCCGGGCGGCCTCGGCGGAGTCGAAGGTCTCGCCGGTGAGGTAGTAGCGGGCGGCGGCGCGCGGGTCGAGCTTGGGGCGCAGCGGCAGCGAGATGACGGCGGGGGCGAGGCCGAGCCGGGACTCGGTGAAGGCGAAGGTGGCGTCCGGTCCGGCGACGGCGAGGTCGCAGGAGCCGACCAGGCCGAGCCCGCCGGCCCGGACGTGGCCGTCGACCAGAGCGATGACGGGCTTGGGGCAGTCGACGATGGCGCGTTGCAGGGCGACCAGGCCGCGCGGGGCGGCGGTGGGGTCGTCGCCGGTGGCCTCGGAGAGGTCGGCGCCGGCGCAGAAGACCCGGCCGGTGTGGCCGAGGACGACGGCGCGCACCCCGGGGTCGGCGGCGGCGTCGGCGAGGTGGGCGGTGAGTTCGGCCATCAGCCGGGTGGAGAGGGCGTTGCGGTTGTGCGGGGAGTCGAGCACCAGGGTGGCGACGGCGTCGCCGGTGGTGCCGCGGACGAGGGGGGCTTCGAGGGTCATCGGGCCTGGCCTGCCTTCCGGCTGAGGGTGGGTCGGACGGGGCGTCGTCTGCACCCTGGCACACGGTGGCCCTACTGGCCAGTACCCGATCTTCCCGGCGCCGCGACCGCGACCCCACCCGCGACCGCACCGCCCACGCCCCCGCGGCCGCGCCTCCTAGACTGCCGCCATGGGCGTGGGGGTGGACGTGCTGGTCGTGGACTGGGCGCGGGTGGAGGCGGCGGATCCCGGCGAGCGGGAGGAGTTGCTGATCGACGCCGCCCTGGAGGCGGAGGACGGCCGCGGGCCCGACGGGCACGGCTGGTGGTGGCCCGCGCACCCGGACGGGGGCTGGTACGGCGGGTACGCCTTCCGCGGCACGCTCGGCTCGTACAAGCCGCACTTCTGGGCCGGCCACCGCTGGGACCTCCTGCGGCCGTTCCTCACGCCGGAGGTGCGCGGGGTGCTGGACCGGTTCACCGGCGCGCTGTTCCGGCCCGGACCGGAGGAGCCCCCGGAGCAGGTGTGCCCCTGGGACGCGGACCTGCTGCTGTACTGCCCGCCCGACCGGGTGCCGGCGGTCGCCGGGTGGTGGCGGCGGGCGGCGCCCGGCATGGCGGACCTGCGCGAGCCGTTCGAGCGGCACGCCGTGGACGGCACGGGACGGGTCGGCACCTTCGAGGAGTTCGCCGGGCTGCTGGCCGGGTGGGGAGAGGTGGTCACGGAGGCGGAGCGCCGCGGCTGGGGCGTCGTCGGGCTGCGCTGCTGACCGCGCGAAGATCCGTACACGTCCCCGATTCCCTTAAGGTCTAGACCTATTGACAGTTAACGGACAAGGTCGCTTGAGTGCTGGCTACCCCGCTCGTTCCCCCACAAGGAGTGGCCGCATGTCCCACACCCGCACCACCCACCGGCCGGCCCACCGCGCCCGCCCGCGCCGCGGCAAGGTCGCCGCGCTGCTGACCGGCGCGCTGGCCGCGACCGGCCTGGCCGTCATGCTGCCCGCCACGTCGACCGCGGCCGCAACCTGCGCGGCCCCGTACTCGGCGTCGCAGGTGTACACCGGCGGCACGTCCGCCTCGTACAACGGGCACAACTGGAACGCCAAGTGGTGGACCCAGGGCGAGACGCCGAGCACCGGCGGCTCCGGCGTCTGGTCCGACCAGGGCGCCTGCGGCGGCGGTGGCACCAGCCCGAGCCCGAGCGCCTCGACCGGCACCGGCAGCAGCCCGAGCCCGAGCTCCACCCCGCGGGCGTGCGAGCTGTCGGTCTGGGTGGCCGGCACCCAGTACACCACCGGCACGGTCGTCAAGTACGCGCCCAACGGCCAGTACTACGTGGCCACCCACGACAACCCGGGCTACGACCCGACCGTCTCCACCTGGTACTGGAGCCCGACCACCTGCAACTCGGACACCCCGAGCCCGAGCGCGTCCGCCACCACCCCCAACCCGGGCGGGTTCGTGGTCTCCGAGGCCCAGTTCAACCAGATGTTCCCGAACCGGAACTCCTTCTACACCTACTCCGGCCTGGTCGCGGCGCTGAACGCCTACCCGGCGTTCGCGGGCACCGGCTCGGACACGGTGAAGAAGCAGGAGGCCGCGGCCTTCCTGGCCAACATCAGCCACGAGACCGGCGGCCTGGTGTACGTGGTCGAGCAGAACACCGCCAACTACCCGCACTACTGCGACACCACCCAGCCCTACGGCTGCCCGGCCGGACAGGCCGCCTACTACGGCCGCGGCCCGATCCAGCTCAGCTGGAACTTCAACTACAAGGCCGCCGGCGACGCGCTCGGCATCGACCTGCTGCACAACCCGAACCTGGTGCAGACCGACGCGGCCGTCGCCTGGAAGACCGGCATCTGGTACTGGATGACCCAGAACGGCCCCGGCACCATGACCGCGCACAACGCCATGGTCAACGGCAACGGCTTCGGCGAGACCATCCGCTCCATCAACGGCTCGCTGGAGTGCAACGGCGGCAACCCCGCCCAGGTCCAGAGCCGCGTCAACGCCTACACCAGCTTCACCGCCATCCTCGGCGTGCCCACCGGCTCCAACCTGAGCTGCTGACCCACCGACCGGAACGGGCCCCGACCGGGGCCAGCAC
>NZ_JBHUWH010000373.1:0-7797 GCF_042670125.1 Kitasatospora sp. NPDC057198
CTCCTCGGCGAAGGCCGCGGCGACCTCCGCCGCCGAGGCGGCGAACACGCCGGCCGGGTCGTCGCCGACCGGCCGGTCCGCCCAGTGGGCGAGGTCGCGGCCGTCGCCCCGGGCGGCCGCCGCGAAGCCGTGGTTCTGCCCGGTCATGTGCGCGAGCAACTGCCCGAGCGTCCACGACCCGCAGGGGGTCGGCCGGTCGAGTTGGTCGGCGCCGACCCGGTCGACGAGGGAGCGCGCGGCCCGCAGTGCGCGCGCGTCGAGCGTTCGGATGTCGGCGGCCCGGGTGTCCGCTGCCTGAGTGTCCGTCATGCCGCCGAGCCTACCCGAGATTTAAGCACGACCGTGCGAATTCTTTCCCGCCGTCCGCCCGCGCCGCCGCCCCGCCCCTGTGCCACAGTGGCCCCCGCAGCGGTCGGGAGGGCGGGAACGGGATGGGCGAAGTCGGCGCGTGGGAGGGGCTGTTCGAGGACGGCGAGGAGCCGGCCGCGCTCCCCGGGATGCGCTGGGCGTGGCTGTCGGGGCTGACCCGGCACCCCGCACTGGACGTCCGGGTGCGGCTGGCGGCCCTGGTGCCGGAGATGGCGCTGGACGGGGCGCAGCCGCCGGAGGTGGTCGACGCCGCCGTCGCGTCCCCCGCGTGGGCCGTCCGGCGTTCCTGGTCGGAGCACCGGCGGGACATGGGCCTCGCGCAGTGGGTGCGGCTGCTCGACGGGGACTGCCCGGGGTGGCAGCGGCGCGTCCTGCGGCGCCGGGCCCACCGGCACGGGCCGCGGCCCCCGGCGGAGCGGTTCGCCGGGTGGGCCGCCGATCCGGACCCGCGGGTGCGGCGGCGGGCGCTGTGGTTCCGGGGCCTGCCCGGGGAGCTGGCGGTGGCGCTGGCCGCCGACCCGGACCCGGCGGTGCGCACGGAGGTCTGCGAGCAGGCGTGGGAGCTGTTGGGCGCGGAGCAGCGGTCGGCGCTGGCCGCCGACCCGGACCCGGCCGTCCGGGAGGTCGCGGCGGACCTCCCGGTCGGAGGCCCGCTGTCACCCGCCGAATTCGCGGCGCTGGGCGAGGAGGAGGGCCTCGGCGCGGTCCGCGCACGGGGTGCCGACGGGGGGCTCGCCCGGCAGTTGGCCGCCCACCCCGACGTGTGGGTGCGCCGCCGGCTGGCCGGGCAGCCGCTGCCGCTGCCGCCGGAGGTGCTCGCGGTGCTGGCCGGAGACCCGGACGAGGACGTCCGGGCCGAGGTCGCCGCTCGGGCCGACACCCCGGAGCAGGTGCGGGCCGGGGCGTGCGCCGGCCTGCCGCCGGACCGGCCGTACTGGTACCCGGAGTGGGTCGGGGACCTGCACGACGACCCGGCGGCGATGCGCCGGCTGGCCGGCTCGGCAAGCGTCGCCGTCCGGCGCGCCGTGGCCCGCGCCCGCACCCTGCCGCCGGACGTCCTGGCGCTGCTGCTCCGCGACCCCCGTAGCGAGGTGCGGGCCGAGATCGCCGTCCACAACGCGGCGGCGCCCGCCGAGTTGCTGCTGGAGGCCGCCCGGACGTGGACCCGCCCCGGGGCGGTGCTGGACCGCCCCGACTTCCCGTACCACCGGCTGCGGGCCGCCTGGGCCGACGATCCGGAGCCGACGGTGCGTCGGCTCGCCCTGTACGCGCCCGACTGCACCCCGGAGACGGTCGAGCGGCTCGCCGACGACCCGGACCCGCTGGTGCACGCGCGCGCGGCGGCCGACCCGCGCCTGTCGCCCGCCACCGTGCTGCGCCTGCTGGGCGCCACCGAGGCGGACTTCCGGGCCGGTGTCGCGGAGCGCGGCCTGCCGGTGCCCGCCACGTACGAGCTGCGCAGGGCGGCGGTCCGCAACCCGCGGCTGCCGGTGCCGGTGCTGGTCGGGCTGCTCCGCGACCGGGAGCAGGCGCAGGACGCGGCCGGCAACCCGGCCGTCCCGGCGGCGGTGGCGCACCGGATGATCGACCTGGTCGGCGGCCGGGGCTGAGCCGGACCGTCCGGCCGGGGAGCGGAAGAGGCGAGCGGGAGGAGCGGGAGTGTCCGGATCCGGAGCGTGGGACGGGCTGTTCGAGGACGTCGGGGAGGTGCTCGCGGACCGGCCCGTGGCGTGGGGGTGGCTGACCGGGCTGCAGTTCCACCCCTCGATGGAGGTCCTGGTCCGGCTGGCGGCCGACCACCACGACCTGGCGTTCGGCCGGCAGCCGCCGGAGGTGGTCGACGCGGCCGTCGCGTCGACCGAGTGGCGGGTGCGCCGCTACTGGGCGGAGCGCCAGGAGGGGATGAGCCTGGCGCAGTGGGAGCGGCTGATCCGGGACCAGCCGCAACCCGAGTGGCAGCAGCACTTCCTGGCGTACCACGCCCGCAGGCACGCGCCGCGGCCCCCGATGGAGTGGTTCGCCCGGCGGGCGGCCGACCCGGACCCGTGGCGGCGGCGGCAGGCGCTGTGGTTCCGGGGCGTGCCCGGGGAGGTGGTGGCGGCGCTGGCCACCGACCCGGACCCGGCGGTACGCACGGAGGTCTGCGTCCGGGCCTCGGAGGAACTGGGCGGGGAGCAGCGGGCGGCGCTGCTGGCCGACCCCGATCCGCGGGTGCGGGAGGCCGCGCGGGAGCTGCTGGAGGACGAGCTGTCACTGGCCGGGTTCACCGCGCTGGACGAGGAGGAGCGCGCCGGAGCGCTCTCCTGGCGGAAGCCCGACGGGGAGCTGCTGCGGCACCTGGCCGCCCACCCCGACCCGGTGCTGCGCCGCGAGGCGGCCCTGGCCCGGTTGGCCCCGGAGCTGCTCCACGCGCTGGCGGAGGACCCGGACGAGGAGGTCCGGGCACGGATCGCCCTGCGCGAGGACGTGCCCGACGAGGTGCGGGACCGGGCCGCGGCGGGCCTGTCCCCCAACCGGAACTCCTGGGACCTGCCGTGGGTCGAGGACCTGCACGGGGACGATGCGGCGATGCGGCGGCTGGCCGCCTCCGCGAGCGTCCCCGTCCGGCGCTCGGTGGCCCGCGCCCGCACCCTGCCGCCGGACGTCCTGGCGCTGCTGGCCCGCGACCCGGATCATCTGGTGCGTGCCCACCTCGCCCACCACAACGAGGCGCCGCCCGCCGAACTGCTGCTGAGGACCGCCAGGACGTACGGGGTGGACCCGGCCCCGCTGGTGCACCACCCGCGGTTCCCCCGCGCGGAGCTGCACGCCGGCCTGTCCGAGGACCCGGCCCCGCTGGTGCGCCGGCTCGCCCTGTACGCCGCCGACTGCACCCCGCAGACGGTCGAGCGGCTGGCCGGCGACCCGGACCCGCTGGTGCACGAGCTCGCCGCGGCCGACCCGCGGCTGCCCCGGGCCGTCCTGCTGCGCCTGCTGGAGGCCACCGGGGCGGACCTCCGGGCGGACCGCAGGACCAGCCTGCACCGAGGGGTGGCCACCAACCCGGCGCTGCCGCTGCCGCTGCTGTTCGGGCTGCTCCGGGACCGGCGTTCGGCCTCCGACGCGGCCGCCAACCCGGCCATCCCGGTACCGGTGGCGCTCCGGATGATCGACCTGGCGGCGGTGGCGTCGTGGCCGTGAGGGGCGGCGCGGCCGTGAGCGGCGGCCGGGGGCGGTGTCAGTCGATGCAGAACTCGTTGCCCTCGACGTCCTGCATGACGATGCACGAGTCGTCGCCGCCGTCGTACAGCAGCTGGACCCGGACGGCGCCGAGCGGCAGCAGGCGGGCGCACTCGGCCTCCAGTGCGGCCAGGCGCTCCGTGCCGCGCAGGCCGGTGCCGACCCGGACGTCGAGGTGGACCCGGTTCTTGACGATCTTGCCCTCGGGGACGCGCTGGAAGTACAGCCGCGGGCCGACGCCGGTGGGGTCGGTGCAGGCGGACCAGGAGCCGCGCTCCTCCGGCGGGCGCGACGCCTCGTACGCCGCCCAGTCGGCGAACCCCGCGGGGGGCTTGGACTCGTAGCCGAGCACCTCGCACCAGAACCGGGCGACCCGGGCGGGGTCGGCACAGTCGAAGGTGACCTGGAATTGTCTGAGCACTGCCATCCGGCCACCTTAGCGACGCCCCGCCCCCGGGGCACCGGATTTTCCGGACCGCCGGACCGACGGGCCGACGGACCGTCAGGTCATCAGGCCGCCAGGCCGACGCCCCGTCCCGAGCAGGTCGGGGCGGGGCGTGGTCGGTCGGGACGGGCGCGCAGTCGCCGTCAGGGGCGGTCGTCCCGTCGGATGGTCCACTCGTCGTCGTCCGCGTACGGGTCCGGTCCGTGTTCGGCCTCGTAGTCCTCGCGCAGCTTCACGGCCCGCTGCTCGGAGGCTTTGCGCTCCTCGGGCGAGAGGTTCTCCGCCGCGGTGCGCATCTCGCCCAGCCGGGCGCCGATCGCCGACAGGTAGCGGTCGGACTCGATCACCTCCCGCATGCCGATCCGGCCGCTGAGCACCTCGCGGGCCATCTGCTGGAGCTCCGGGCCGATCTTGTCGTTCTTCGCCAGCGTCCGCAGGGCGCGGTGCAGTTCGGCGGCCTGCTCGGGGTTGTCCGCGACGTCGAGCAGTTCGTCGTCGTCGATCTCCGGACCGTCGAGGTCGTCGTTCCGTCCTGCTGCCATGGGCCACTCCCCCGTCGTCGGACGCCGCCCCGCCCGGGTCCGGCCCGGCCCGGGCGGGCGCACGGATCATCGGCCCGCTCGGAACGGGGCCGACTTGACGGGGAGATCATATGGCCTTCTCCGGGGGAGGGTGAGGGCAATGCCGGGAGCGGGTGCTCAGGCGCCCGCGCCCTCCAGCCGGGCCGCCACCATCGCCACGAACTGCTGCAGCACCGCGAACGGCAGGGTGGGACCGTCGCCGAAGAAGACCACCGGCTGGTCCTCCGGGTCCAGTGCCCGGGCCACCACCGTCACGGCCGTCGGCCCCGGCGCGGGTGAGTCCGGCACGGACGGGGTGCCGCTCGGGACCAGGCGGGCCGCACTGAGTTCGAAGTGGCCGAGCCGGCTGCCGTCCACGCCCGTCTCGGTGAACAGGGCGCAGTACAGGCCGCCGTCGTGGCTCCAGGTCGTCAGAGACATGGCGGGATGCTGCCACACCCGCCGTTCCCGGCCGACGGCGGCAGCGGGGCCGTTCAGCGCAGCAGCGCCGTCCAGTGCGGCAGTCGGCGCAGCACTCCGGGCAGTTCCCGGGCGGCGGCGCTCACCACCCGCAGGCCGAAGGCCCGCTGTGCGGCGTCCGCCTCGCGGTGGCCCAGTGCCAGCCACAGGAACCAGGCGGTGGAGGTGAGTTGGCTGCGCAGCAGGCCAGCGAAGGACTGGACCTCGGCCGGGCCGCCCGGGCCGCCGGCGTCCAGGTAGGCGGCGAGCAGTGGCCGCACCGTCGCGGGGTCGGCGCTGACGGTGGGGCCGTTGAAGGGGGTGGCGAACCGGAAGGCCACGCTGACCGCGTCCCACCAGGGGACCTCCGGCTGGACGCTCTCCCAGTCGATCAGCGCGTACCCGCCGGGGGTGCGCAGCACGTTGGCCCGGGAGGTGTCGCCGTGCACCAGGACGGCGGCGGGGGCGGAGCGCTGCGCGTCGTGCACCAGGGCGGTGGCGTCGGCGACCGCCGGGAGCAGCACGCGGGCCGGGCCCGCCACCTCGAGCCCGCCCGCCTCGGCCTCGGCCGCCCACTCCCGCCACTCCTCGACGGGGTGCGGCGGGGGCGGCTGCTCCCCGCCGGTGTCCAGCGCCGCGATCCGGGCCAGGGTGCGGCCCGTCCACTCGGTGGCCGCCGCGAGGTCGGTGCCGGGGCGCCGCAGGTCGTGGCCGTCCAGCCACCCGCTGACTTTGACCACCGCGTCGCCGGGGAGCAGGTGCCAGTAGCCGGCGGCGGGGTGCGGCGGTTCGACGGGGCGCGGCATCGGGACGCCCGCCGCCAGCGCCGCCCGCTGCAACCGCTGCACCCGGTGGGCCTGTCGGTGGTGCCAGTCGCTGCGCAGCCGGCCCGTCCGCACCGTCCAGCGCCCGTGCGAGGTCTCCAGCACCCGGGTGTCGGTCGGCGCGCCCCCGTTGTCGAGCGCCCGCCACGGGCCGAGCGGCCGCCCCAGCCCGAACGCCTCCGCCACCGCGTCCTGATCGATGTCCACCCGCCGAGTCTGCGCTCCTCCCCCGGCCCGGCGCACCCGAAATTCCCGGCGGTCCGGCGGCGTTCCGGCCGATGATGGCGGGCATGGACGCGCAGCGGGTGACCCTACGTAAGATGACGCCGGCCGAGTACGCGGCGGCGACCGAGCGCCGCGAGGCCGAGGTGGCACGGGAGTTGGGCCGCCTCATGCCCGGGGAGGCGGCGCGCGAGCGGGCCCGCCGGGAGACGGCCCGGTTCCTCCCCGACGGGCTCGGCACCGCCCGCCACCACCTCGTGGCGGCGCAGGACCCGTCGGGGTTGGTCGTCGGCGACGCGTGGATCGGCCCCGACCCGCACCAGGCCCCGGAGGCCGCGGACACCGCCTGGCTGTACGACCTCGAGGTCCGCGCCGGGTTCCGGCGCCGCGGGTACGGGTCCGCGATCCTCGCGGCCGCCGAGGCGCCGGCCGCCCGCGAGGGCTGGACCGCCCTCGGCCTGAACGTCTTCGGGGGCAACGAGGCGGCCGTCGCCCTGTACCGCCGCAGCGGCTACGGCGTCGCGTCGATGTCCATGCGCAAGGACGTGCGCCCGGCCCGCTGAGAACGCCGCCCCCTGCGCCGTCCGGCGCGGCGCCCCCTCACACCACCGCGCCCAACCGCGCCGCCGCCTCCGCCGCGTCCGCCCCCCACCGGCCCGCGCCCGCCGCCAACCGGCCGCGCACGCCCCGCAGTTCGTGGCGGACCAGGGCCGGCAGCGGGGCGCCGTCGTCGGTGTCCAGGACGGGGGCGAGGGCGGCGATCGCGGTGTGCGGGTCGTCGGCGCAGAGGTGGCAGTCGGCGATGCGGACGGTGAGCATGGCGCGGGCGACCGGGAGTTGGCCGTCGCCGAGGAGGTCGAGGGCGGCGGTGGCGGCGGTCAGGGCGCGGTGGGCGAGGCGGGGGTCGGCGGTGGCGGCGGCGAGGTCGCGCAGGGCGGCGGAGGAGCCGGATTCGACCCGGAGGCGGAGTGCGGCGGGGGCCAGCCAGGGGACGTGGGCCTCGGTGTCGGGGAGTTCCCGGGGGCGGTCGAGGTGCTGGCGGGCGCGGCCGATGTGGCGGACGGTGGTGCGGATGTCGCCGGCGAGGGCGGTGGCGCGGGCTTCGCCGAGGGTGGCGAGGGCGTCGGACCAGTGGCGGCCGGGTGCGGCGCGGCGGATCTCGCGGGCGTAGTCGCCGGCGGCGGCGGGGTCG
The DNA here is from genome assembly GCF_042670125.1 of Kitasatospora sp. NPDC057198. Classification (NCBI taxonomy): domain Bacteria; kingdom Bacillati; phylum Actinomycetota; class Actinomycetes; order Kitasatosporales; family Streptomycetaceae; genus Kitasatospora; species Kitasatospora sp. NPDC057198. The sequence continues at coordinate 7,291 of NZ_JBHUWH010000373.1, forward strand.
TCGTCGAGGAGGCCGAGGACGGCCATGTCGCTGAGGGCGGCGGCCTGGATGGTGGGGTCGCCGGCCAGGGCGGCCCAGCCGAGGGCGCGGTCGAAGCAGGCCATCGCGGTGGCGGGGCGGCCGCCGTGCAGGCGCAGGCTGCCGGCGGCGTGGGCGTACTCGGCGGCGAGCCGGGCCAGGACGCGGCGGTGGCGGACGGGCGCGTCGGCGAGGCGGGCGACGACGGCGCGCAGGGTGCCCTCGATCACGCCGCCGGGGCCGCGTTCGCCCATCGCCCGGTCGGCGCTGTGCAGTTGGGCGCCGAGGACGGCGGCGAGGGCGTGCACGGTGTCGGTGTCGAGGGGTGCGGCGGGGTCGGCGCAGAACGCGGCGTGCAGGGCGAGGGCGGTGGCGGGCGGCGGGGGCTGGCAGCCGGTGGCGCCGTGCAGCGGGCACTGGACGTCGTGGTCGGGGAGGCTGGCGGGGCAGTCGTCGACGGGGGCGGGGGCGGCGGCGGGGACGGGTCCG
>NZ_JBHUWH010000374.1:0-7760 GCF_042670125.1 Kitasatospora sp. NPDC057198
CCGGTGCTCGCGTCGGTGCTCGCGTCGGTGCTCGCGTCGGTGTTTGCGCCGGCGTCGGCGCTCGCGCCGGTGTTCGCGTCGGCGCCGGAGCCCGTGGTGGCGGCCGCCCCCGGTCAGGGGCGGCCGGCCGTTCCGGTGCGGAACGCCTCCAGGGCGAGCACCAGTTCCACCAGGTCCTGCGGCCGGTCCAGGCAGCGGCCGGTGGTCTGCTCCAGCCGCCGCAGCCGGTTGAGCACGGTGTTGCGGTGGCAGTAGAGCCGGGTGCCCGCGCCGCGGGCCGAGCCGCCGCACTCGATCCACGCCGCCAGCGTCGCCAGCAGCGGCTCCCGGTCGGCCGGGTCCAGCGCGAGCACGGGGCCCAGCACGCCTTCGAGGAGCACCCCGGCCAGGTCGGGACGCCCCACCACCAGGCCGGCCGGGAGCCGCGCGTCCAGCGCCGCCACCTCCTGCTCGCGGGTGCAGGTCCGCAGCGCGAGGGTCGCGAGCTCGTGGCCGCGCCCGACGGCGGCCAGCCGGTCGACCACCGGGCTGATGCCGACCTGGCCGAGGCCGGCCGCACTGAACGCGGCCGTGAGCACGTCGAGTTCGGCCTCGCCGAGGAAGGCGATCACCACCTCGCCGTGCTTGCGGGGCGTGCGCAGCAGCCGGATGCCGGGCGGCTCGGCCGGAGCGGTCCGGTCGTCCCGGAGCGGCCGGACCAGCGGGGTGCGCACCACCGCGACCGCGAACCGGCCGGAGACCGGCACGCCGAGCTCGGTCGCGGCCCCCGCCACGCCGAGGTCGTCGATCCGGCCGTCCACCAGGACGTCCAGCAGCGCCCGGACGCGTTCGGCCGGCCTGGTCCGGAACTCGCCGACCGTCTCCCGGTAGGCGTCGGCCATCAACTGGCAGTCGCGGTCCACCAGGGCCCACACCGAGCTGGCAGCCCGTGCCATCAGCAGCGCGTCCTGCGGCCGCCGGTCGGCCGCGGCCTGCACGAGCCGGTCCCACAGGGCCTCGCCGCCCAGGCGGTAGGCGCGCAGTAGCGGGGGCAGCGGGGCGCCCTGCCGGGCCCGGCGGACCCCGACCTGCCAGGCCAACCGGGCCGAACCACCGCTGAGGCCGGGTGACTTGATGGAGTCCAGCCCCGCGAGGAGCGCCCGCTCGGTGACCTCCGGCGAGTCCTTCGGGGCGATCGCGGCGTCCCGGTAGAACGGCTCGGCCTCGCGCAGGCGCTCCATCACCTCGGAGGCCAGGTCCGCGACCCGGCCGCGCACGTCGTCCGACGCCCGGCACAGCGCCTCCTGGACGTCCGCGGCCGGGGCCGCCACCGCCGCTCCGACCGGGGGCGGTGCGTGCCCGTGGCCCACGACTTGCCGTACGGACATGGAAATCCTCCTTGCCTGTGGCAGCCCCGGCGGCGGTGACCGGAGACGGTACGCGCGGGCCGGGCTGCGGGGTGAAGGGGAACGCGCCCGGAATACTAAACGAACGATCGACAGGTTTGAAGGTTCGGACGGCGCCGTTGCCCATCCGCCGCAGGACCGAGACCTCCCGCGCCGCCGGCCGTCCGGGCGCGCACCTGTGCGGGCGCCCAGCGCCGCCCCGGCCGGATGGGCGCCCTCCCCGTCCTGCCGCCCGCCGGTGGACGCGGCGGCACCGGCCCAGCACCGTCCTGAACTGACCGGGTCCATCCGCCCATTCACCCAACCAGCCAGCCACCCACCCACCCACTCGCCCACCCACTCACCCACTCACCGAGGACGGCTCCATGACACTGCCCCACCCGCCGCCCCACCGGCGGCCCGGCTCCGCCCGGCGGGCCTTCGCCCTGACCAACGGCGCGGGCCTGCTCCTCCTGGTCCTGACCGCCCACAGCGCCGGCGGCCTGCTCGCCGCACCGGTGCTCGGCCCGGTCACGGCCGGCCTGCTGCTCCTGGCCGGCCAGGCGCTGCTGCTGTCGGCCACGGTCCTCCGGTACGAGCGGCACTGCGCCGCCCACGACGCCGCCGCAGCCCGTGACACCGCGGCCGGTGACACCGCCGCCCACGGCACCGCCGCCCGGGGCGGAGCGCGGACGGCCGCCGGATGACCGCCCCCGCGCACGCCCCCGTCCTGGTCGCCTTCGTCGTCATCGTCGGCGTCCTGCTGCTGTTCGGGCTGCTCGCCGGTTCCGACGGCGACGACGACCTGCGGAGCTACTACGCGGCGCAGGCCCGGCTGACCCCGCTCCGGGGCGGGCTCGCGCTCGCCGGGGACTACGTCTCGGCCGTCACGCTGCTGAGCACCACCGGCGTGATCGCCCTCGCCGGCTTCGACGGGCTCAGCATCGCCCTGTGCAGCGTCCTGGCCCTCGGGCTGCTCCTGCTGATCGCCCAACCCCTGCGCGAGGCAGGCCGGTTCACCCTCGGCGACGTCCTGGCGCGCCGCCTGCCCGGACGTGCGCCACGGGTCGCGGTCGGCGTGGCCACGCTCGCCACCACGCTGCCCTTCCTGGTGGTGCAGCTCGCCGGGGCCGGGCGCGTGACCGCCCAGCTCGCCGGGGCGACCGGCCCCGGCGCGCAGTCGGCCTGCATCGCGCTGATCGGCTGCGTCATGACCTGCTTCGCCGTCGCCGCGGGCATGCGCGGCACCAACGCCGTGCAGATCCTCAAGGTCTTCGTGGTCCTCGCCGCACTGGCCGCCACCGCCGCGGTGCTGCTGGCCCAGTTCGGCCGGCACCCGGAGCGGCTGCTGACCGCGGCGGCCCGTGGCAGCGGCCGGCCGGACGACTACCTGCGGCCCGGCGCCTACCGGGGCCGCGGGGCGGTGGAGCGGCTGGACTTCCTGAGCCTGCAACTGACGGCCGTGCTCGGCGGCGCCTGCATGCCGCACCTCACCATGCGGCTGGGCTGCGCCCCGGACGGCGCCACCGCCCGGCGCAGCGCCGGGGTCGCGGTCGCGGTGGCCGGGGCGGTCGTCGCCACCGCGGCCGTGCTCGGGCTGGGCGCCGCCGCGCTGGTGGGCGGCCCGGCGATCCTGCGGGCCGACCCGAGCGGCGACGCCGCGCTGCCGCTGCTCGCCGGGCGGCTGGGCGGCGGCCCGGCCTCCGGGGCCGGGGCGGTGCTGTTCACCGCCGTCGCCTGCGCGGTGTTCCTGACCGCGCTGGCGGTGGTCTCCGCCCTCACCCTGGCCGCGGCCGCCGCGCTGGCGCACGACCTGCACGCCCACGCGCTGCGGGCGGGGCGGCTCACCGAGGCCCGGGAGGTGCGGACCGCCCGCTGGGCCGTCGCCGCGACCGGCCTGACCGGCACCGCCCTGGCGCTCGCCGTGCACGGCTCCAACACGCAGTTCCTGGCGACCTTCGCGCTGACCGCGGCGGCCTCCTCGATCCTCCCGGCCACGCTCGGCGCGCTCTTCTGGCCGGGCTTCGGCCGGGCCGGGGCCCTGTGGGCGCTGTACGGCGGGCTGGGCTGCGCCGTGCTGCTGCAGGCGCTGTCGCCCACGGTGTCGGGAGGCCCGCTCGCGCTCTTCCCGGACCGGGACTTCGCCTGGTCCCCCCTGGTGTACCCGGGGGTGGTGTCGGTGCCGGCCGGTTTCCTGCTGGCCTGGGCGGGCAGCCGGTTCCCCGGCCGGACAAGCCGAACAAGCCGGACAAGCCGGACCGGACCGGGTGAGCGGGCCCGACGGGGCGAGCGGACCGGCCGGACCGGCCGACCCGGACGGGTGCCGGGTTAGGCGCCGTCGGCCGCCGCCGCGGCGAGCAGCTTCCGGTTCGGGGTGAGGGCCCCCGACGCCTGGCAGTACAGGCGGCCCAGGGGGTCGGTGACGGTGGCCCGGACCAGGGTGCGGGTGCGGGACGCCTGGAGCACCTCGCCGGTGACGGTGTAGACCACCCCGGCGAGCACCGGGCGGAGGTAGTCGACGTTCAGGCTCATGGTCAGGAACGGCGCTGCGGGCTCGCTGGCGCTGGACGCGGCCAGCCCGCACGCCTCGTCCAGCGCCGTCGCGATGTAGCCACCGTGGACGGTGCCGGCGCGGTTGAGGATCGCGTCGCCCGGCGTCCAGCGCAGTTCCACCAGGCCCTTGTCGGCGCGGTCGATGGCCAGGCCCAGGTGGGCGTGCGGGAGGTAGGCGGAAGCCAGGTCGTCGGCGAGCCGTCGGACGCGGTCGAGGCCGGAGCCGACGCCCCAGGGGATGGTGGTGATGGCGGTCTCCCGGGATCGAAGGGATGGCGGGCCGCCAAGCGTATCTTAACGATCGTTCGGTAACTACAGCCGGGTGCGTCCAACCGATTGACAGGGTCGGACGGCCGTGGTTTGGTGCGGCAGCGCGCAGTGATTGAACGTTCGTTAAGTACGCCTGCCGGGGCCGGCTCCCGCCCCCACCCGTTCCCAGCGCAAGACGAATCGAGGCACCATGACCGCAGCACCCGTATCCGCCGCCGGACTCGACTGGGAGGACCCCACCGACTTCGCCAACGCCACCCGGGGCCGGCTCGACGCCCTGAGCCCGTGCGTGGTCCGCAACGCCGAGGGGCGGGTGGTCTGGGACAACGAGCGCTGGTCCTTCCTCGCCGAGGAGTGCCCCGCGACCGCCGATCCCAGCCTCTGGCGCCAGGGCCGGCTGAACTCCCTGCACGGCCTGTTCGAGGTGGTCGAGGGCGTCTACCAGGTCCGCGGCCTGGACGTCTCCAACATGACGATCGTGGAGGGCCCCGAGGGCCTGGTCGTCGTCGACCCGCTGATCAGCGAGGAGTGCGCCGCCGCCGGCCTCGCGCTGTACCGCCGCAACCGGGGGGACCTCCCGGTCGCCGCGGTGGTCTACTCGCACAGCCACACCGACCACTTCGGCGGGGTGCGCGGCATCGTCTCCGACGCCGACGCGGCCGCCGGGCGGGTGCGGATCGTGGCCCCGGCCGGCTTCCTGGAGGAGGCGGTCGGCGAGAACGTGGTGGCCGGACCGGCGATGCTGCGCCGCGCCCAGTACATGTACGGCGTGGGCCTGCCCGCCGCCCCCGACGGGGCGATCGGCTTCGGCCTCGGCCAGGGCACCTCCAGCGGGAAGGTCGGGCTGATCCCGCCCACCGACCTGGTCACCGCGACCGGGCAGGTCCTCGAACTCGGCGGCGTCCGGCTGGAGTTCCAGCTCACCCCCGGCACCGAGGCGCCCGCCGAGATGAACTTCCTGCTGCCCGACCACGGCGTCCTGCTGGTTGCCGAGAACGCCAACCACACCCTGCACAACGTGCTGACCCTGCGCGGCGCGCTGGTCCGCGACGCGCAGGCGTGGGCCGGGTACCTGACCGAGACCATCACCCTGTACGCGGACCGCGCCGACGTCCTGATCGGCTCCCACCACTGGCCGACCTGGGGCCGGGCGGAGCTGCTGACCATGCTCTCCGAGCAGCGCGACGCCTACGCGTACCTGCACGACCAGACCGTCCGGCTGATGAACCAGGGGCTGACCGGCCCCGAGATCGCCGAGGAACTCGCCGAGTTCCCGCCACAGTTGGCGCGCGCCTGGCACGCCCGCGGCTACTACGGCTCGCTCAGCCACAACACCAGGGCCGTCTACCAGCGCTACATGGGCTGGTTCGACGGCAACCCGGCCCACCTGTGGCCGCACCCGCCGGTCGCGGCCGCCGAACGGTACGTGGAGTTCATGGGCGGCGCCGCGGCCGTGCTGGCGAAGGCCAGGAAGACGGCCGACGCGGGCGACCTGCGCTTCGCGGCCGAGGTGCTCAACCACGTCGTGTTCGCCGACCCGGAGAACCGCGAGGCCCGCGAACTGCAGGCCGAGGTCTTCGAGCGGCTGGCGCACGCCTGCGAGAACGGCACCTGGCGCAACTTCTACCTCTGCGGCGCCCGCGACCTGCGCGACTTCTCCGACCGGGACGCGCCGGGCAGCGGCTCCGGCTCGGGCGGCGGCATCGCCTGGGGCCTGCCCGCCGACCAGCTGTTCAAGGCGCTCGCGGTGCGGGTGGACGGCCCCCGCGCCGCCGCCCACCGGCTGCTGGCGCGCTGGGAGTTCACGGCGGAGGCGGGCGGCGCGGCGGACGTCTGGACGCTGCTGCTCGCCAACGGCGTGCTGACCCCGGTGCGCGGCGGCGCCCCGGGCGGGGAGCGGCCGCAGGTCACCGTGCGTACCGGGCTCGACGTGCTGGCCGGCGTCCTGGCCCGCCGCAGCACGCTCGCCGCCGAGGCCGCCGCGGGCCGGGTCGAAATCGACGGCGACGCCGAGGCGTTGACCACCCTCTTCGGCCTGCTCCAGGCGCCGCGCCCCGGCTTCCGGCTCGCGCTCCCGTAGACCCGGCCCGGCCCGCCGGCGCGGGCCGTCCGCGTCCTCGCCTACGATGGCGCTGCCGGTCGTACCGGACGAACGTCCGGTCCACCCGAGGGGCCGGAGCAGCCCAGCAGATCGGAGCGCCCGTGTCCCGCCGACCCGTACCCGCAGGCCACACGGCCATCATCGAGGCCGCCCGCGCGCAGTTCTCCGAACAGGGGTACGGGGCGACGTCGATCCGGGACATCGCGCAGCGGGCGGGCGTCAGCCTGTCCGCCCTGTACTACTACTACAAGGGCAAGCAGGAACTGCTCGTCGCCATCCTGGACGACGGGCTCGACGCCTACTTCGGCGCCTGCGAGGAGGCGCTCGCCGCCGCCGGCGAGGACCCGGCCGAACGGCTGGAGGCCCTGGTCGCCGCGACGGTCCGGTTCCGGGCGGGCCACCCCGTGAAGAGCAGCATCGTGCTGACCGAGGGGCGCAGCCTGGAGCCCGAGCACCTCGCCCGCTACCGCGAGAACGAGGAGCGCGGCACCCGGCAGTTCCGCGAGGTGATCGAGCAGGGCGTGGCGGACGGGACCTTCCTGACCCCGTACCCGGACGACGCCCGGCGCGCGGTGATCGCGATGTGCAACGCGATCGCCCAGTGGTACCGGCCCGAAGGACCGCTCCCCGTCGAGGAGTTGGTCCAGCGGTACGTCTCCCTGGCGCTCACCGCGGTCGAGTACCGCCCGCGCACCGTCCGGCGGCCCGCACGCGGCTGAGGCCCCGAGGCCCCGAGGCCCCGGTGTACGGCCGGGGCCCGCACCGGGAGGGGAGGGCGCCCCCGGTGCGGGCCGGTCGGCCGGGCGGGCGGACGGGCCCGCACCGGCCGGGCTCAGTCGATGGTCAGCACGGTGCGCAGCGCCTCGCCGGTGTGCATCTGGCGCACCGCCTCGTTGGCGTCGGCGAGCGGCACCCGGTGGGTGATCATCTTCTCCAGGTCGACCTCGCCGGCCCGCCACAGCTCGATGATCCGGGCGAAGTTCTCCAGCACGTCGGTGCCGCCGTAGAAGGAGGGCAGCAACTTCTTCTCGTGCATGACCAGTTCGGCCAGGTTGATCTGCGGGAAGTCGGTCCGCGCCCCGACCCCGACCAGGCAGAGCGTGCCGCCGCGGCGGGTCGCGTCGTAGCCGGTGCGGACGGTCGCGGGCTTGCCGACCACCTCGAAGACGTAGTCGAAGCCCTCGCCGCCGGTCAGTTCGGCGCTCAGCGCGGCGAACTCCTCGGGGGAGGCGGCGTGCGTCGCACCCAGCTCCAGCGCCCAGCCGCGCCGCCCGGCGACCGGGTCGACGGCGACGATGACGGCGGCCCCGGCCACCCGGGCGCCCTGCACCACGCTGATGCCGACGCCGCCGCAGCCGATCACCGCGACCCTGGAGCCGGGCGCGACCTTCGCGGTGTGCAGCGCGGCGCCGATGCCGGTGGTGACGCCGCAGCCGATCAGCGCGCCGACCTCGAACGGCACGTCGTCGGGC
>NZ_JBHUWH010000375.1:0-7719 GCF_042670125.1 Kitasatospora sp. NPDC057198
CCCGCCCCGGACGCGCAGCCCGGCCCCCGCCCGCACCCGCGGCAGGGGCCGGGCCGGTCGCGCTGCCGCCGCACCGCCCGCCGCACCGCCCGCCGCACCGCCCGCCGCACCGTCCGCCGCACCGCTCCGGCCACGACTGGAAGCGCTTCCAGTTTCATTTCCGATACGGGCGGTCCAAGTCCTTGACAGCTCCGTCTGACGGGCAGAAACTTCCGGCACCGCCGCTGGAAGCGCTTCCGACTCCCAGTCAGGCCGCCGCTACTTTCCTGCCCACCCGCCGCGCCGTTCAGACGTCGCGGCGGGCACCCGTTCCGAATGCATGGGAGCGCTCCCAAAATGACCGAGGTCCAGGACCGCAAGGCCGCCGAGGCCCGTACCGACGACGTCCTCCGCTTCCCGCCGGACTTCCTTTGGGGCACCGCCACCTCCGCCTACCAGATCGAGGGCGCGGTCGCCGAGGACGGTCGGACCCCGTCCATCTGGGACACCTTCAGCCACACGCCGGGCAAGGTCAACCGCGGCGACACCGGCGACCTGGCGGTCGACCACTACCACCGCTGGCGCGAGGACGTCGCGCTGATGAAGGACCTCGGGCTGACCGCGTACCGCTTCTCGGTGTCCTGGCCCCGGGTGCAGCCCACCGGGCGCGGCCCGGCCGTCGAGCGCGGGCTCGACTTCTACCGCGCCCTGGTGGACGGACTGCTGGCGGCCGGCATCACCCCGCTGGCCACGCTCTACCACTGGGACCTGCCGCAGCACCTCGAGGACGCCGGCGGCTGGACCGTCCGGGGGACCGCGGAGCGCTTCGGCGAGTACGCCGCCCTGGTGGCCGGGGCCCTCGGCGACCGGGTGCGGCACTGGACCACCCTCAACGAGCCCTGGTGCTCGGCCTTCCTCGGCTACGGCTCCGGCGTGCACGCCCCGGGCCGCACCGACCCGGCCGAGGCGCTCAAGGCCGCCCACCACCTGAACCTGGCGCACGGCCGGGGCACGGCCGCACTGCGCGCCGCACTGCCGGCCACCGCCCAGCTGTCGCTCTCGCTCAACCTGCACCAGGTGCGGCCGCTCACCGACAGCCCCGAGGACCAGGAGGCGGTCCGCCGGATCGACGCGGTCGGCAACCGGATCTTCCTGAGCCCGGTGCTGCGCGGCCGCTACGACGCGGACCTGCTCCAGGACACCGCCCACCTGGTCGACTGGGAGAAGCTGGTGCACCCCGGCGACCTGGCGGCGATCGGCGCACCGATCGACCAGCTCGGCCTGAACTACTACTCCCCGGCGGTGGTCTCCGGCAGCGGCGCCTCCCGCGACGACTGCCACGGCAGCAGCGACCACTCGCCGTGGCCCGGTTCGGAGCACGTGGCCTTCCACCAGCCGCCCGGCGAGCTGACCGCGATGAACTGGAGCATCGACCCGACCGGCCTGCGCGACCTGCTCGACCGGATCCACCTGGAGCACCCCGGCCTGCCCGTGGTCATCACCGAGAACGGCATCGCCTGCGAGGACTACGTCACCCCCGAGGGCGCGGTGAACGACCGGGACCGGATCGCCTTCGTCCACCAGCACCTCACCGCGGTGCACCGGGCGATCGAGGCGGGCGTACCGGTGGCGGGCTACTTCCTGTGGTCGCTGCTGGACAACTTCGAGTGGGCGTACGGCTACGCCAAGCGCTTCGGCATGGTGCACGTCGACTTCCCCACCCAGCGGCGCACCCCGAAGGACAGCGCCCACTGGTACGGCCGGGCCTGCCGCACCGGCACCGTCCCGCGCGCGCTGTCCTGACCGTGCCCCGCCCCACCGGACCCGCGGCCGCCGCGCCGCACCGCCCACCCACGCGCCAGTGGCGCCCGAGGACCCCGAAGGGAGCATCGGCATGCGGACGCTACTGCGCCGCCTCGGCTTCTACCTGCTGGCCGGCTTCGCCGCGGTGACCCTGAACTTCTTCCTGGCCCGGCTGCTGCCCGGCAGCGCCCTGCAGAACGCGCTGGCCAAACTGCGCGGCGCCAACCTCGACCCGGACGCGATCCGGGCCCTGGAGGCGCAGTACGGCACGGGCGCCGACCACAGCCTGCTGAGCCAGTACCTGACCTACCTCTCCAGCCTGCTCCACGGGGACCTGGGCCTGTCCACCTCGCAGTCCGCGCCGGTCTCCTCGATCCTGGGCGACACCCTGCCGTGGACGCTGGGCCTGGTCGGCACGGCGACCGCGCTGGCCTTCGTGGTCGGCACGCTGGCCGGGATCGTCGTCGGCTGGAAGCGCAACGGGCTGCTGGACGGCCTGCTGCCCGCCGTCACCTTCTTCCAGTCCGTGCCGTACTTCATCCTGGCCTTCCTGGTGATGATGACCCTCGGCTACTTCGGCGGCTTCTTCCCCTACCAGAACGGCTACGACACCGGCCGGCACGCCCACCTGACGCCGGGCTGGAACGGGCCGTTCGTCACCAGCGTGATCGAGCACGGCACGCTGCCCGCGCTGACCGTGGTGCTGGCCTCGCTGGCCGGCTGGGTGATCGGCATGCGCAACATGATGATCACCACGATGGACGAGGACTACGTCCTGGTCGCCGCCGCGAAGGGGCTCCCGCCGTGGCGGGTGGCCGCGGTGGCGGCGCGCAACGCGATCCTGCCGACCATCTCCAACTTCGCCCTCTCGATCAGCCTGGTGGTGACCGGCTCGCTGGTCACCGAGATCGTCTTCACCTACCCCGGCGTCGGCTGGCAGATCTACCAGGCCGTCCTCACCGGCGACTACCCGCTGCTCCAGGGGATCCTGCTGGTCGTCGTCCTCACCGTGCTGGCCGTGAACCTGGTCGCGGACCTCGCCTACGTCGCCCTCGACCCCCGTGCCCGCAAGGAGGCCTGAGCGATGCGTGCGCTCCGCTCCCCGAAAGTGCTCGCCGGTTCGGCCCTGCTGCTGGTGCTCCTGCTGCTGGCCGTGGTCGGACCGCTGATCGCGCCGCACTCCGCCGACTGGCAGGCCGACCGCACCAGCGGTCTGCCGCTCGCCCCCTCGGGCCGGTTCTGGCTCGGCACCGACCAGCAGCAGCACGACCTGTTCTCGCGGCTGCTCACCGGCGGCCGGGACACCCTGCTGATCTCCTTCCTCGCCGGGCTGTTCGCCTGCGTGCTGTCCGTCGCGGTCGGCGTCACCGCCGGCTTCGTCGGCGGCCTGGTGGACGACCTGCTCTCCGCCCTGGCCAACATCTTCCTGGCACTGCCCGGCCTGCTGATCCTGATGGTGATCATGAAGCCGCTGCCGCCCTCGGAGACCAGCAACCCGCTGCTGATCGGCTCGGTGATCGCCCTCACCGCCTGGGCCTGGGGCGCGCGCGTGCTGCGGGCGCAGACCCTGGCGCTGCGCGCGGCCGACTACGTCGAGGCGGCCCGGGTGATCGGCGAACGCACCTGGCGGATCATCCTGTTCGAGGTGGTGCCGAACCTGCTGCCGATCCTGGCGTCCGCCTTCATCTTCACCGTCATCTACGGCATCGGCACCTACACCGCGCTGGCCTGGCTGGGCGTGATCAGCCCCGCCTCGGTGACCTGGGGCACCGTGCTCAACGAGGCCCAGTCCTCCGGCGCCGCCGTCAACGGCTACTGGTGGTGGTACCTGCCGCCCGCGCTGGCCGTCGCGCTGGTCGGCATCGCCCTCGCCCTGGTCAACTTCGGGATCGACGAGGTGATCAACCCCCGGCTCACCTCGGCCCGCACCGGCCGGGTCCGCGGGGTGGTCTTCCGCCTCGGCCTCACCCCCGTGCTGAAGTCCGCCGCGCCGCAGGCCGCTCCGCCGATCCCCGTCCCGCTGAAGGAGGCGCAGCCGTGACCGGCGAACCCGTCCTCGAAGTCCGCGACCTGTGCGTCGACTACGGCGTCGGCAAGGGCGGCGTGCGCGCCGTCACCGACGCCACCCTCACCCTGCGCCGCGGCGAGGTGCTCGGCCTGGCCGGCGAGTCCGGCTCCGGGAAGTCCACCCTGGCGTACGCCGTCACCAGGCTGCTGCGCGCCCCCGGCGTCATCACCGGCGGCGAGGTGCGCTTCCACGGCCCCGACGGCGTCCTCGACCTGCTGGAGGCCGACGCCGCCACGCTGCGCCGGATCCGCTGGGACCAGATCTCGGTGGTGTTCCAGAGCGCGATGCACGCGCTCAACCCGGTCGCCCGGATCGACGCCCAGCTCACCGACGCGCTCCGCGCCCACCGCTCCCGACTGGGCGCCGCCGAACGGCGGGAGCGGGCCGTCGAACTGCTGCGCCTGGTCGGCATCGGCGAGGAGCGGCTGCGCAGCTACCCGCACGAGCTGTCCGGCGGCATGCGCCAGCGCGTGATGATCGCGATGGCGCTGGCGCTGGAGCCCCGGGTCGTCATCATGGACGAACCGACCACCGCGCTGGACGTGGTGACCCAGCGGGAGATCCTGGACGAGCTGATGCAGCTCAAGGACCGCCTGGGCTTCGCGATCGTGTTCATCACCCACGACCTGTCGCTGCTGATCGAACTCGCCGACACCATCGCCATCATGTACGCCGGGCGGATCGTCGAACTCGCCGACGCCCAGCGGCTGTTCCACAGCCCGCGGCACCCGTACACGCTGGGGCTGCTGAACTCCTTCCCGTCCCTGCACGGCGAACGGGTGCGGATGGAGGGCATCCCCGGCGCCCCGCCCGCGCTCACCGCGCTGCCCGCCGGCTGCGCCTTCCACCCGCGCTGCCCGTTCGCGCTGGAGCGCTGCGCGCACGAGACCCCCCGGCTCACCGAACCCGCCGCACCCGACGGCGCCCCCGAACCCGACGGCGCCCCCGCCGACCGCTCGGCCGCCTGCTGGCTGCACACCGGCGGCGAGCACGTCCCGGCGCCGCTCGCCCGAGTCCTTGGGAGCACCCTGTGACCAGCACCGACACCGCCCGGGTGGTGCACGGCCCGAAGCGGCCGGGCACCCCCGCGCTGGAGGCCCGCGGCCTCACCAAGCACTTCCCGGTCCACGGGGGAACGCGGCGCGGCCGGGTCGTGCGCGCCGTCGAAGACGTCTCGCTGGCCCTGCCGGAGGGCACCGTCACCGCCGTGGTCGGCGAGTCCGGCTCCGGCAAGTCCACCCTCTCGCGGCTGCTGACCCGGCTCACCGCCCCGACCGCCGGCGAACTGCTGCTGGACGGCGAACCGGTCGGCGGCTCCGCGCGGGCCCGGCGCGACTACGCCGGCCAGGTGCACCTGGTGCTCCAGGACCCGTTCTCCTCACTGAACGCCGTGCACAGCGTCCGCTACCACCTGCGCCGCCCGCTCAAGCTGCACCAGGACCTGCGCGGGAGCGAACTCGACGCCCGCGCGGCCCAGTTGCTCGAACGCGTCAGCCTCACCCCGGCCGAACGCTACCTCGACAAGTTCCCGCACGAGCTCTCCGGCGGCCAGCGCCAGCGGGTCGCCATCGCCCGCGGCCTCGCCGTGCGCCCCCGGGTGCTGCTCGCCGACGAGCCGGTCTCCATGCTCGACGTCTCGATCCGGCTCGGCGTGCTCAACCTGCTCGACGAACTGCGCGAGAGCGAACGGCTCGCCATCCTGTACGTCACCCACGACATCGCCTCGGCCCGCTACCTCGCCGACACCGTCGTGGTGATGTACGCCGGGCAGATCGTCGAGTCCGGCCCGGCCCTCCAGGTCACCGACTTCCCGGCCCACCCCTACACCCGGCTGCTGCTGAGCGCCGCCCCCGACCCGCGCCGCCGCGAACCGGTGGTGCTGCGCGGGCGCGGCGCGCCGCCCAGCCTGATCGACCCGCCGAGCGGCTGCCGCTTCCACCCGCGCTGCCCGCTCGCGATGCCGGTGTGCGCCGAGACCGCGCCGCCGGTGCGACCCGCCGCGGGCGACCAGGTCGCCGCCTGCTGGCTGCTCGACCCCGACCGGGCACCGGGCACCGCGCCCGCCTGAACGACCGCCGTCCCCGCTCGAAACCCACCCGAAACCCCACCCGAAACCCCACCCTAGGAGCTCCCACCCATGCGCCGTTCCACCGCCCTCAGAGCCCTCGCCCTGGTCGCCGCCGTCGGCCTCGGCGCCACCGCCTGCACCGACTCCGGCGACTCGAAGTCCACCGAGGCCGGCGCCGACCGGACCCTGGTGGTCGAGTCGACCCCGATGCCGTCGTTCACCGAGAACTACAACCCCTTCGACGGCAACTCCTTCCTCTCCGCCCAGAACGCCCGCTCGCTGATCTTCGAGCCGCTCTTCCAGTTCAACACCCTCAAGGCCGACCAGCCGCCGATCCCGTGGCTCGCCAAGTCCTACGCGTGGTCGAACGACAACCGCACGCTCACCCTGACGCTCCAGTCCGGCATCACCTTCAGCGACGGCAAGCCCTTCAGCTCCGCGGACGTCAAGTTCACCTTCGAGATGCTGAAGGCCAACCCGGCCACCAACACCGGCGGCGCGCCGCTGCCCAGCAGCATCACCACCCCGGACGCCACCACCGTCGTGCTGGACTTCGACGGCCCGCAGAAGGCCAACTTCATCGGCATCGGCAACCAGCTGATCGTGCCCGCGCACATCTGGTCCACCATCAGCAACCCGGGCACCGCGGTCGTCAAGGCCGACCAGGCGATCGGCACCGGCCCGTACCTGGTGGACAAGTTCACCGCGCAGAACATCACCTTCAAGGTCAACCCGGCCTTCCGGGAGAAGCCGAAGGTGCAGCACATCTCCTTCCCCGCCTACGCGACCAACGATGCCGCCACCCTGGCGCTCAACAACGGCGAGATCGACCTCACCGGCAACAACATCACCAACGTCCAGAACACCTTCGTCGGCAAGGACCCGGAACACCACCACCTGTTCCAGAGCACGGCGCCGTACTTCCCGGCGTCCAACACGGTCTCCCTGATGCTCAACAACAAGAGCGCCAGCGCCCCCGCGCTCGCCGACCCCGCCGTCCGCAAGGCGATCAGCGCCGGCCTCAACCGCCGCGCCTACGCCGGCCAGTGCGAGACCGACTACGCCCGCCCCGCCACCTCCTCCGGCGGCCTGCTGCTCCCGGTCGACCAGGCGATGCTGAACCCGGCGCTGGCCGACGACCTCAAGCCGGAGGCCGACGCGGCCAAGGTCGACTCGCTGCTCGGCGGCGCGGGCTGGACCAAGGACGGCAGCGGCAAGTGGACCCGCGACGGCAAGACCATCAAGTTCACCATCATCGACCCCAACTCGTTCTCCGACTACTGGTGCGCCGCGCAGGCGATGGCCAAGGACCTCAACGCGCTCGGCTTCGACGTCAGCACCAACGGCGCCTTCGACTTCAACAGCTGGAACACCGCCATCACCACCGGCAACTACGAGGCGGCCATCCACTGGGGCCAGGGCGGCACCCCGTTCCAGCGCCTGCAGTACGTCCTCGACCCGAGCATGGGCGCCGAGACCGGCCAGGTCGCGGCCGGCGACTTCAGCAAGTACGACTCCCCGAAGGCCCGCGACGCCGTCAAGGCGTTCCAGAACGCGGCCGACGCCGCGGCCGAGAAGACCGCGCTGAACACCCTCCAGCAGATCATGTCGGACGACGTCCCCGCCGTCCCGGTGTTCTACGGCGCGGCCTGGTACGAGTACAACGACACCGACTTCACCGGCTGGCCGAACGAGAGCGACCCCTACATCAACCCGGGCCCGAACTCCCAGGCGTACGAGTACATCATCCTGCACCTGAGCCCGCGCGACTGATCCCGCCCCCGGGCGCAGCAGGGCCCTG
>NZ_JBHUWH010000376.1:0-7683 GCF_042670125.1 Kitasatospora sp. NPDC057198
TCGAAGCCCAGGTCCTTGAACGCGCGCCGGTCCTCGATCGCGTCGGCGGAGCCGTGGCCCAGCACGATCGCGACCTCGTTGCGGACCAGGTCGAGCAGTGCCCGGTCGCGTTCGGCGGCCGGGAGGGCGGCGAGCCGGCCGCGCAGCGCGTCGGCCGCGTCGGCGCCGGTGCTCGCGGCGGACGCGGCGGCGGCGCGCCGGACGGACACGCCGGCCAGGGTGCGCCACAGCGGCGGGACGGTGTCGCTGCCGGCGGCCTGGGCGCGCAGGGCGGCGATGTCGAGGCGGGCGGGCATCAGGACGGCCTCGTCGCGTTCCAGGGCGACGTCCAGGACGGTCAGGCCGTCCTCCGCGCCGAGCGGGACGAAGCCGCGGTCGATCCGGGACAGCGAGGTCCGGTTCAGGTTGCGGCCGATGCCGGCCTCGTGCATCCAGGGGCCGAGCTGGAGCGAGGTGCCGGCCAGGCCGCCGGCCAGGCGGTAGCCGGCCAGGGCGTCCAGGAAGGAGTTGGCGGCGACGTAGCTGCCCTGGCCGGCCGCGCCGAAGGTGGAGGCGGCGGAGGAGAACAGCACGAACCGTTCGAGGTCGAGGTCCTGGGTGAGTTCGTGCAGGTGCCAGGCGGCGTCGACCTTGGGCCGCATGACGGCGGCGAGGCGTTCGGGGGTGAGCGAGGCGATCACGCCGTCGTCGACGACGCCCGCGGAGTGGACGACGGAGCCGAGCGGGTTCTCGGCGGGGACGCGGGCCAGCACGTTCGCGAGGGCGGCGCGGTCGGCGGCGTCGCAGGCCGTGATCCGCACCCAGACGCCGAGTTCGGCGAGTTCGGCGGCGATCGCGGCGGCCCCGGCGGCGGCCGGTCCCGAGCGGCTGGTCAGCAGCACGCCGCCGGCCCGGCCGGTGGCGACCAGGTGGCGGGCGGTGAGCGCGCCGAGGGTGCCGGTGCCGCCGGTGACCAGCAGCGAGCGGGCGGCCGGGTCGACGCCGGACGGGTGGGCGACGGGGGCGAGTTCGCCGGCCGGCCGGGTCAGCCGGCGGCCGTAGGCGGCGTGGCCGCGCAGCGCGAGCTCGGGTTCGCCGCCGCCGACGACGGTGGGCAACAGGGCGAACTGGCCGGTGCCGTCGACGGCGGACAGGTCGACCAGGACGATCCGGTCGGGGTTCTCGGCCTGGGCGGAGCGCAGCAGGCCGCGGACGGCGGCGGCGGCCAGGTCGGCGACGGGCTCGCCGGCGGCCGCGTCCACCGCGCCGCGGGTGACGACGACCAGGACGGCTTCGTCCAGGCGCGGCTCGTCCAGCCAGGCGCGGACCAGGCGCAGCGCCTCGGCGCCGGCCCGGCGGACGGTCGCGGGCACGTCGCGGCCCGGGTCGGTGCCGGGGTCGGTGCCGAGCCGGGCGTCGGCGCACAGCAGGACGGTGCGCGGGACGTCGTCGGCGGCGGCGAGGTCGGCGAGGTCGGCGAAGGCGCGCACCGGGGTGCCGGCGGCGGTCAGGCCGTCGGTGAGGCCGAAGCGGTCGGCGCCGACCAGTGCCCAGTCGCCGGCCGGGGCGTCGCCGGGGGCCAGCTGGGTCCACTCCTGGACGAACAGCGAGTCGGTGAGCTCGTTGCGGGCCGCCTGGAGCTGCTCGGTCGAGACGAGGCGCTTGACCAGCGAGCCGACGGTGACGACGGGGGCGCCGGTGGCGTCCGCGGCGGTCAGCGACACGTTGCCCTGGGCGTCCTGGCGGACCCGCACCCGCAGCACGGCGGCGCCGCCGGCGTGCAGTTCGACGCCCGTCCAGGAGAACGGCATCGGGACCTGGCCGGGGCCGGCCGGGGCGACCTGCTCGGCGAGGACGGCGGCGTGCAGGGCGGCGTCGAGCAGCGCGGGGTGCAGGCCGAAGGCGCCCGCGTCGGCGGCGACCGCGTCGGGCAGGGCGACCTCGGCGAACACGTCGGCGCCGCGCTTCCAGGCGGCCCGCAGGCCGTGGAAGGCGGGGCCGTACACGTCGGCGAGGTGCACGGGGTAGAGGTCGGTGACGTCGACGGCGGTGGCGCCGGGCGGCGGCCAGGCGGCGAGGTCCGGCTCGGCGCGGCCGGCGGTCAGCGCCGGGGCGACCACGCCGACGGCGTGCCGGGTCCACGGCTGCTGGGCGGTGGCGTCCTCGGCGCGGGAGAACACCTCGACGCCGCGGCGGCCCTCGCCGTCGGGGGCGGCCACCACGACCTGGAGCTGGATGCCGGAGCCGTCCGCGGGCAGCACCAGCGGCGCCTGGAGGGTGAGTTCCTCCAGCAGGCCGCAGCCGGCCTGGTCGCCGGCCCGGACGGCCAGTTCGACGAAGCCGGTACCGGGCAGCAGGACGGTGCCGCCGACGGCGTGGTCGGCGAGCCAGGCGTGGGTGCGCAGCGAGATCCGCCCCATGCAGACCAGGCCGGCGCCGCCGGCGAGTTCGACGGCCGCGCCGAGCAGCGGGTGGCCGACGGCGCCCAGGCCCAGCGACATCGGGTCGCCGCCGGGGCGGGCGGCGCGCAGCTCGCCCAGGGTGCCCTTGGGCCAGAACCGCTCGTGCTGGAAGGGGTAGGTGGGCAGGTCCACCCGGTTCGCGGCCGGCAGGACGGCCGACCAGTCCACGGGGGCGCCGGCCGTGAACGCCTCGGCGAAGGAGGTGACCAGGCGGGTCGCGCCGCCGTCGTCACGGCGCAGCGTGCCGCAGACGGCGGCGGGGACGGCGCCGGGCCCGGCCTCCTGGACGGCCTGCTCCAGCGACTCGGTCATCGCGCCGAGTAGCACGGGGTGCGGGGTGACCTCGACGAACAGCCGGTGGCCCTGGGCGGCGAGGGTGCGCACGGCACGCTCGAAGTGCACGGTGGCCCGCAGGTTGGCGTACCAGTACCCGGCGTCGAGTTCCTCGCCGGTCAGGGTCTCGCCGGTGACCGCGGAGACCATCGGGATGCGGCCGGAACGCGGCGCGACCTGGGCGAGGACCTCGCGGATCTCCTGCTCCAGGCGCTCGACCTGCGCCGAGTGCGAGGCGTAGTCCACGGCGACCAGCTTGGCGCGGACGCCCTCGGCCTCGAACTCGGCCTTCAGCTCCTCCAGTGCGCCGGGTTCGCCCGAAACCACCACCGTGGCGGGGCCGTTGACGGCGGCGAGGGCGACGCGGTCGCCGTACCGGGCGATCCGCTCCTGGACGGCCTCGGCGGAGCGGGAGACCGACAGCATGCCGCCGAGCCCGGCGAGCGCCTTGAGCGACTGCGAGCGCAGCGCGACGACGCGGGCGCCGTCCTCCAGCGAGAGCATGCCGGCGACGGTGGCGGCGGCGATCTCGCCCTGCGAGTGGCCCACCACCGCCTCGGGCTTGACCCCCGCCGCCTCCCAGACGGCCGCGAGCGAGACCATCACCGCCCACAGCGCGGGCTGCACCACATCGGCGGCCTTCAACTCCGGCTCACCGGCGAGTACTTCGTCCAGCGACCAGTCCACGAACGGCTCCAGCGCCGCCGCACACTGCGCCAGCCGCGCCGCGAACACCGGGCTCACCGAGGCGAGTTCACGACCCATGCCCAGCCACTGCGACCCCTGGCCGGGGAAGACGAACACCGGGCGGGGGTCGAGCCGGGCAACGCCCCGCACCAGGGTGCCGTGGGGGGCGCCGTCGGCGAGGGCCGCCAGGCCGGACAGCAGTTCGTCGCGGTCGGTGCCGACCACGACGGCGCGGTGCTCGAAGGTGGCCCGGCTGGTGGCCAGCGACCAGGCCACGTCGGCCGGTTCGAGCTCGGGGCGCCGGGTGGCCCGCTCGTGCAGCTGCCGGGCCTGGGCGGCCAGGCTCTCGGGGGAGCGGCCCGACACCAGCCACGCGCCGGCGCCGGAGAGCACCGGGGCGGCGGGCTCGGGCTGCGGCTCGGCGGGCTCCTCGGCGGGGGCCTCCTCCAGGATGACGTGCGCGTTGGTGCCGCTGCCGCCGAACGAGGAGACGCCGGCCCGGCGCACCCGCTCGCCGGTCGGCCAGGCGACCGGTTCGGTCAGCAGCTCGACCTTGCCGGAGTCCCAGTCGACGTGCGGCGTCGGCCGGTTGACGTGCAGGGTGCGCGGCAGCTGCTGGTTGCGCAGCGCCATCACCATCTTGATCACGCCCGCCACGCCGGACGCGGCCTGGGTGTGCCCGAGGTTGGACTTGACCGAGCCGAGCCACAGCGGCTGGTCCCCGGCCCGCTCCTGGCCGTAGGTGGCGAGCAGCGCCTGCGCCTCGATCGGGTCGCCGAGCTTGGTGCCGGTGCCGTGCGCCTCCACCACGTCCACGTCGGCGGCGGACAGCCGGGAGTTCTCCAGCGCGGCGCGGATGACGCGCTGCTGGGAGGGGCCGTTGGGGGCGGTCAGGCCGTTGGACGCGCCGTCCTGGTTGATCGCCGAGCCGCGGATCACCGCGAGCACCTGGTGGCCGTTGCGGCGGGCGTCGGACAGCTTCTCGACCACCAGCATGCCGGTGCCCTCGGCCCAGCCGGTGCCGTTGGCGTCGTCGGAGAAGGCGCGGCAGCGGCCGTCCACCGACAGGCCCTGCTGGCGGGAGAACTCGACGAACATGCCGGGCTGGGCGAGCACGGTGACGCCGCCGGCCAGGGCCATCGTGCACTCGCCGGCCCGGATGGCCTGGCAGGCCAGGTGCAGGGCGACCAGCGAGGAGGAGCAGGCGGTGTCGACGGTGACCGCCGGGCCCTCCAGGCCCATCACGTAGGAGACCCGGCCGGAGAGCACGGCGGTCAGGTTGCCGGTCATCATGTGGCCCTCCAGGCCGGCCGTCCCCCCTTCCGCCAGCTCCAGGTTGACCAGGTAGTTCGAGGTGAAACCGCCGACGAAGACGCCCGTCCGGCTGCCCTTGAGCGTCCCGGCGTCGATGCCGGCCCGCTCCAGCGCCTCCCAGGAGGTCTCCAGCAGCAGGCGCTGCTGCGGGTCCATCGCGACGGCCTCGCGCGGCGAGATCCCGAAGAACGCGGCGTCGAACCCGCTGGCGTCCTTCACGAAAGCGCCGGAGTTGGTGTACGACCGGCCGGACTTGTCCGGGTCGGGGTCGTAGATGCTGGCGAGGTCCCAGCCGCGGTCGGTGGGGAACTCGCCGACCGCGTCGCCGCCCGCGGCGAGCAGGTCCCACAGGTCCTCGGGGGTCTCCACGTTGCCGGGGTAGCGGCAGGCCATGCCGACGATCGCCAGCGGCTCGTACTCGCCGGCCTCCAGCCGGTGCAGGCGCTTGCGCGTCTCCTGGAGCTCGGCCGCGGTCTTCTTCAGGTAGTCGAAGAGTTTCTCTTGGTTATCCACAGTGACCCCTTACCAAAATGCCGTCGATTAGCGCGAAGTAACTAGTTGGACAGACCGAGTTCCTTGTCGAGAAACTCAAATACCTGGTCGGGTGTCGCCGAATCGAGTTCGACCTCTCCGCCGCCGGACTCCGCTTCGCCCTGCTTTTCGATCCACTTCGACAGAATGCTCTGCAGCCGCCTCGTGATCCGCTCCCCGGTGGCCCGGTCGGGCGCCGCCTGCGCGAGGTCGGCCTCCAGCCGGTCCAGGTCGTCGAGGGCCGGTGCCTGCCCGCCCTCCTCGGGGGCGAGTTCGGTGCGCAGCCAGGCGGCCACCGCCACCGGGGTGGGGTAGTCGAAAATCAACGTAGCGGGCACCCGCAGTCCGGTGGCGGTGTTCAACCGGTTGCGGATCTCCACCGCCGTCAGCGAGTCGAACCCCAGGTCCTTGAACGCCTGTTGGGCCTGCACGCCGTCGACCGAGGGGTGGCCCAGCACGACCGCGGCCTCGGCCCGCACCAGGTCGGTCAGGACGCGTTCCTGCTCGGCCCGGTCCTTGCCGGCCAGCCGCCGGGCGAGGTCGCCCTCGGCGGGCGCGGCCTCGGCGGTACGGGCGCCCGCGGCGGCGATCCGCCGGACCTCGGGCAGGTCGCGCACCAGCGGCGCCTCGGACAGGCCCGCGGCGGTCTGCGCCAGCACCTCCCAGTCCACGTCCATCACGGTCACCACCGCGTCCGGGCCGCGCAGCGACTCGCCCAGTGCCCGGACCGCCAACTCCGGGTCCATCGCCGACATCGGGAGCTTCTTCATCCGCTCCCGGATCGCCTCCTTCGACTCGGCCAGGCCGCCGCCGCCCCACTGGCCCCAGGCCACCGACAGGCCGGCCCGGCCGCGGGCGCGCCGCTGCTCGGCCAGCGCGTCCAGGTAGGAGTTGGCGGCCGCGTAGTTGCCCTGCCCGGCGGATCCCAGGGTGGAGGCGGCGGACGAGAACAGCACGAACGCGTCCAGGTCGAGGTGCGCGGTCAGCTCGTCCAGGTGCGCGGCGCTGGCGGCCTTCGCGGCCAGCACCGTGCCCAGCCGCTCCGGGGTGAGCCGGTCCACCACGCCGTCGTCCAGCACGGCGGCGGTGTGCAGCACCGAGGACAGCTCCGGGCCGACCCAGTCGACCAGGCCGGCCACCGCCGTCCGGTCGCCGACGTCGCAGGAGACCACGTCCACGGCGGTGCCGCGGGCGGCCAGGTCGGCCACCGTCGCCGCGACCCCGGCGGCGGCCGGGCCGGAGCGGCCGGTCAGCACCAGGCGCGCGGCGTCGCCGTCGGCCAGCCAGCGGGCGACGTGCCCGGCGATCGCGCCGGTGCCGCCGGTGATCAGGGCGGTGCCGCGCGGCGTCCAGCGGCCCTCGCCGCGGACCTCGGCGGCGTGGCTCATCCGGCGGCCCAGCAGCCCGGCCGGGCGGATCGCCGCCTGGTCCTCGCCGCAGCCCGCCAGCACCGCCGCCAGCCGGGCGCCCGCCCGGTCGTCCAGCGTCTCCGGCAGGTCGACCAACCCGCCCCAGCGGTCGGGGTGTTCGAGCCCGACCACCCGGCCCAGACCCCACACCTGCGCCTGCACCGGGCTGCTCGGCGCCTCGCCGGGCGCGGTGGACACCGCGCCCCGGGTGGCCGGCCACAGCGGCGCCTCCACCCCGCTGTCGCCGAGCGCCTGGATGAGCGTCAGCGTCGCCGCCAGGCCGCCGGCCACCACGGGGTGGTCCGGCAGCGGCGTCTCGTCCAGCGCCAGCAGCGACAGCACGCCGGACACCTCGGACGGCCGGGTCCCGGCGTCCTCGAGCGCGCCGGTCAGCAGCGCGGCCAGCGCCGTGCGGTCGGTCGTCCCGGCCGGCACCTCCACCGGCACGGTCAGCGCGCCCCGCGCACCCAGGGCGGCGGTGCAGCCCCGGGCCAGGTCGTCCTCGGCCGCCCGTTCGGGGACGGCCAGCAGCCACGTCCCGGTCAGCACCGCCGGGTCGGGGTCGGCGACCGGCGCCCAGCCCATCCGGTAGCGCCAGGAGGCGGTGGTCGAACGCTCCAGGTCGAGCCGCCGCCAGGTAGTCAACGCGGGCAGCACGCCCGCCAGTTGCTCGCCCTCGACGGCCAGCGTGTCGGCCAGCGCGGTCAGGTCGCCGCCCTCGACGGCCGCCCAGAACGCCGACTCGGCCGCCGTCCCCGATCCGTCCCGCCCGGCCGCCCGGCCGCCGTCCACCGGCACCTTCGGCCAGAAGCGGTCGTGCCGGAACGCGTACGTCGGCAGGTCCACCCGCCGCCCGGCGCCCTGGACGGCCGCCCAGTCCACCGGGGCGCCGTTGACGTACGCCTCGGCCAGCGAGGTCAGCAGGCGGGTCGCGCCGCCGTCGTCGCGGCGCAGCGTGCCGCAGACGG
>NZ_JBHUWH010000377.1:0-7659 GCF_042670125.1 Kitasatospora sp. NPDC057198
GGCGACCACGCCGCCCGCGACGGCGCAGGTGGTGTCCATGTCGCCCCAGCCGGCCAGGGTCTGCCACAGCGCCTCGGTGAGGTCGTCGAGGTGCCCGGCGGCGGACCACAGCGCGAACGGGACGGTGTCCTGCGCGGACACCGCGAAGCCGGAACCGAGCACCGTCGCGGCGTGCCGCACGCTCGTCCCCGCCGGGAAGCGGGCCGCGATCCGCAGCCCCGAGCGGACGTCGCTCTCCGGCAGCAGGCCCGCGACCTCCGCCAGGAACTCCGCCCGCCCCGGCGCGGCCGACCCGCGCGAGCGCACCGCCAGCGCCGCGGCCAGCGCCACCGCCTGCGCGCCGACCGCCGCCTCCGGGTGCGCGTGGGTGGCCCGGGCGGAGCGCACCGCCTGCTCGGCGACCACCGCCAGGTCGTCCGCGAACCACGCGCCGAGCGGGGCGACCCGCATCGCCGCGCCGTTGCCGTGCGACCCCTGGCCGCTGAACAGCGCCGAGGTGACCGCGACGTGGTCCGCCCCGTCCTGCACCTCGCGCAGCACCCGGTGCATCGACGGCCCGTACTTGCGGTGCGGGAAGGCCGTGTACTCGGCCGCGAACTCCCGTGCCAGCGCGGCCGGTTCGACCTCGCCGCGGTCGCACAGGTGCCGGGTCAGGACCAGCGCCATCGCGGTGTCGTCCGTCCAGTGCCAGGGCGCCGGCCGGACGATCCGGGCGGCCTGCTCCGCCGACGCCTGCTCCACCGGCGGGTGGAACCAGCGGTCGCCGAACGCGTCGCCCAGCGCCAGCCCGCGCAGGCTGTCGACGGCGGGCGGCGGGACGGACCGGGGGGCGGACCGGGAGGCGGACATCGGGGCTCCGGGGGAGAGAAGGGCCGGTGGGGAGGATTGTCCCGGCCGGGGACGAACGTTCGCCAACGGATTTCCCCGGACCCGGGCCACCCGACTGGTACCAAAGGCTGATTCGCGGTCACCCATCGGACGGGGTTCGCTCGATCGTGGGCGGTTCGTGCTGCCGAACCGCCCCCGTGGGTCCAAGGTGGGAGGCAGGACGCACTCGGAAGATCGCGTCCCGCTCGCCGCGCCAGGCCCGGGGCCGTGCGCGCGCCCCGACGGACACCGTCCGCCGGGCACGCGCCCCCGGACCCGCCGCGACGCGCTGAGCGGCAGGCCACCTCGCAGGGAGGCGAACCGATCTTCTAGGCTCGCTCATCGGTCCCCTGCCGCGGTGCCCGTCCGCACCGAGGAGCGGAGACCGACGTCCCCGGGCCCCGGGCCGAGCCGGAGCCGCGGACCGAGCGAGGAGGACGCAGTGTTGCCCAGCCCAAGGTCGCACCGTACGCAGCGACAGAGCCCGACGCCGCGCAGGACCCCCCGGCCGCTCGCCCCACCGATACCGCCCAGTACCCCGCGACCCGCCGGAGGTGAACGGTGAGCCCCCATACCGTGGCCCCCGAGCCGCACCCCGACCGGGCACCGGCCGCCACCGACACCCCGGACGCCGCCCCCGCAAGCACCGAACCCCCCGGCGCCGCAACGGCGTTGCCCCCCACCGCCGCCGCCCTGCCCGGCCTCCCGCGCACCCTCACCACCCGGGCCCGGACCCTCGCCGCGGCCGTCCGCAAGCGCTGCGCCGACCTCGCCGGGATCGAATCCCCCTCCGGCGACGCGCCCCGGCTCGACTCCCTCGCCGAAGAACTCGCCGCCGGCTACGCCGCCACCGGGGCCACCGCCGTCCGCAAGCGCTGCGAGCACGGCGACCACCTCGTCCTCGACTGGCCCGGCCAGCAGGAGGACCTCCCGCACCTGCTGGTGGTCGGCCACCACGACACCGTCTGGCCCGTCGGCACCCTCGCCGACTGGCCCGTCGAGGAGCGCGACGGACGGCTCACCGGCCCCGGCGTCCTCGACATGAAGGGCGGACTCGCCCTGCTGGAAGGCGCGTTCGCCCTCCTCGCCGACCTCGGACAGCGCCCGCACCGGCCGGTCCGGATGGTGATCGTCTCGGACGAGGAGATCGGCAGCCCCGACGGCCGCACCCAGGTCGAACGCCACCTGCGCGGCGCCGCCGCCGTCCTCGGACTCGAACCCGGGCACCCCGACGGCCGTCTCAAGACCGCCCGCCGCGGCTCCACCCGGGTCCGGCTCACCGTCACCGGCCGCGAGGCCCACGCCGGCAACGACGCCGCCGACGGCCTCTCCGCGATCGACGAACTCGTCGACCAGCTGATCGCCGTCCGCGGCCTCGCCCACCAGCCCGGCACCGAACTCAACACCGGACGCATCGGCGGCGGCACCCGCGCCAACGTCGTCGCCGGACACGCCGAAGCCGAACTCGGACTGCGCTTCGCCACCACCGAGGCCCAGCGCCGCACCCTCGACACCCTCGCCCACCTCACCCCGCACCGGCCCGGCGCCGACGTCCGCACCGAAGTCCTCTCCAGCCGCCCCGCCTGGCCCGAACGCGCCGGAAACCCGCTGCTGCGCCACGTCCGCTCGCTGGCCGCCGCCCTCGGCCAGCAACTCGACGGCGCACCCGCCGGCGGGGCCGGTGACACCAACCTGGCCGGCGCGAGGGGCCTGCCGACCCTGGACGGCCTCGGCGCGGTCGGCAGCGGCCCGCACGCCCGCCACGAACACCTCCGCATCGACCAACTGGGGCCCCGCATCGCACTGCTGGCCGCACTGCTGGCGGTGCCGCTGCCGCGCCTGCGCGAAAGGTAGGGGGCTCGGGGAACGGCGAAGGGCCCCGCCAGGGGCTCGGGGAACGGCGGAGGGCCCCGCCAGGGGCTCGGGGAACGGCGAGCCCGGGTCTGCTGGCGGTGCACTGCCGGAGCGCGCGTCGGCTTCCGGTTCCGTTTACTACACGCAGCAGCACGAACACTCCGATGGGCTCCGACCGTCAGCAGCACGGACCCGCCGTTCCCCGGGCCCCTGGTGGTGCATGCCTGTCTGTCGACAGTTCCCCGAGCCCCTGGTTTGTTCCCCCTGTGCTGCTTGTCATGGTGCTGCCGCTGTGTACAGAATGGAACCGACCGAACGGTCAGTCGGGAGGTGGGTCGTGGAGGCGCGGTTCGAAGCGGTGATCGCCGCGGATGCGCGGGTGGAGCCGCGGGACTGGATGCCGGACGCGTACCGGGCGACGCTGGTGCGGCAGATCGCGCAGCACGCCCATTCGGAGATCATCGGGATGCAGCCGGAGGGCAACTGGCTGACCAGGGCGCCCTCGCTGCGGCGCAAGGCGATCCTGCTGGCCAAGGCCCAGGACGAGGCCGGGCACGGCCTGTACCTGTACGCGGCGGCCGAGACGCTCGGGGTGGACCGGGCCGAGCTGACCGAGAAGCTGATCGACGGCCGGCAGAAGTACTCCTCGATCTTCAACTACCCGACGCTGACCTTCGCCGACGTCGGCGTGATCGGCTGGCTGGTGGACGGCGCCGCGATCTGCAACCAGGTGCCGCTGTGCCGGTGCAGTTACGGGCCGTACGCTCGGGCGATGGTGCGGATCTGCAAGGAGGAGTCGTTCCACCAGCGGCAGGGCTACGAACTGCTGATGACGCTGATGGCCGGGACGGACGCCCAGCGCGCCATGGTGCAGGACGCGGTGGACCGCTGGTGGTGGCCGTCGCTGATGATGTTCGGCCCGCCGGACGGCGCCTCGCCCAACAGCGAGCGGTCGATGGCCTGGCGGATCAAGCGGCACAGCAACGACGAGCTGCGCCGGCGCTTCGTCGACATGACCGTCCCGCAGGCCGAGCACCTGGGCGTGACGCTGCCCGACCCGGACCTCGCCTGGAACGAGGAGCGCGGCGGCTGGGACTTCGGCGAGCCCGACTGGTCGGAGCTCCAGCAGGTGATCAAGGGCGACGGGCCGTGCAACGCGCAGCGGATCGAGCGGCGCCGGGCGGCCCACGAGGACGGCGCCTGGGTGCGCGAGGCGGCCTCGGCGTACGCGGCCAAGCAGGCTGCGCGAGAAGGGAGTTCGGGATGAGCGGGGAGCGGGCCTCCTGGCCGCTGTACGAGGTGTTCGTGCGGCCCAGGCGCGGGCTGAACCACGTGCACGTCGGATCGCTGCACGCGGCGGACGACAAGATGGCGCTGCTCGCGGCGCGCGACCTGTACACCCGGCGCAACGAGGGGGTGAGCCTGTGGGTGGTGCGCTCGGACGCGATCACCGCGTCCAGCCCGGACGAGCAGGACGCGTTCTTCGCGCCGAGCGGCGACAAGGTCTACCGGCACCCGACGTTCTACCCGATCCCCGAGGACGTCCCGCACATCTGAGTCATCGTCAGGAACCAGGCAGGGAAGGCGACATGAGCGACGACCACGTGTACCTCGCGCTGGCCGAGGCGGGCGGCGAGGCGGACGGCGAGGCCCGCTGGGCCTACGGCACCGGCTTCGCCGACCCGCTGCTGGGCGTGGACGCCGCGCCGCCGGCCGGCGTCGATCCGGCCGACCTCGCCGCGTACTGCCTGATGCTGGGCGACGACGCGCTGGTGCTCTCCCAGCGGCTGATCCAGTGGATCACCCGGGCACCGGAGTTGGAGGAGGAGGTGGCGCTCGCCAACCTCGGCCTCGACCTGCTCGGCCAGGCCCGCCGGCTGCTCACCCGGGCCGGCCAGCTCGACGGCAGCGGCCGGAGCGAGGACGAACTCGCCTACTGGCGGCCGGAGTCCGAGTTCCGCAACGTGCGGCTGGTGGAGCTGGAGAACGGCGACTTCGCGCAGTGCGTGCTGCGGCTGCTGCTGTTCGCCACCGCCCGCGAGGAGCTGTACCGGCGCCTCGCCGACCACGCCGACCCGGTGCTGGCGGCCGTCGCGGCGCTCGCCGTCAAGGAGTTGGCGTACCACCGGGAGTACGCGGCCGCCTGGACGGTGCGGCTCGGCGACGGCACCGAGGAGTCGCACCGGCGGATGCGCGCGGCGCTGGACGCGCTCTGGCCCTGGCTGGACGAGCTGTTCACCCCGCACGAGGTCGAACTCCGGCTCGGCACCGACCCGTCGCAGCTGCGCGAACCCGTACTCGCCGCGCTGGAACGGGTGTTGGCCGAGGCCACGCTGCCCGTCCCCGACCTGCCCGGCCGGGCGTACGTGGACGGGCGGGCCGGGCGGCACGGGGTGCACACCGAGGCCATGGGGCCGCTGCTCGCCGAACTGCAGGTGCTGGCCCGAGCACACCCGGGGGCGACGTGGTGAGCACCCTGCTGGAGCGCGCCCGGGAGGTTGCCGCCGCCGTGCCCGACCCCGAACTGCCCATGCTCACCCTGGACGACCTCGGCGTCCTGGCCGGGGTCGAGGTCGAGGAGGCGGACGGGGCGGTCACCGCCTGGCTGACGCCCACCTACTCGGGCTGCCCCGCCGTCGCCGAGATGGCCGCCGACGTGGCCCGCCGGCTGCGCGCCGCCGGGTTCGCGAAGGTCGAGGTGCGGCTGCGGATCGACCCGCCGTGGTCCAGCGACCGGATCAGCGCCGCGGGCCGCCGCAAGCTCGCCGAGGCCGGCATCGCGCCCCCGCACCCCGGCGGGACGCCCGGCGGACTGCTGCAACTCGCCCCGACCAGAAGGGCGGTGGCCTGCCCGCAGTGCGGCTCCGCGGACACCGAGGAGCTGTCCCGGTTCGGCTCCACCGCCTGCAAGTCGCTGTGGCGGTGCCGCAGTTGCCGGGAACCCTTCGACCGGATCAAGGAGATCTGATGGCCGTCCGCCGCCCGCGGTTCCACCCGCTGCCGATCGGCGCCCTGGAACGGCTCTGCGGGGACGCCGTCGCCGTCACCTTCGACGTCCCCGCCGACCTGGCCGCCGAGTTCGCCTTCCGCCCCGGCCAGAGCCTCACCCTGCGCCGGATCGTCGACGGCGCCGACGAACGCCGCTCCTACTCGCTGTGCTCCCCGGTCGGCGGCCCGCTGCGGATCGCCGTCCGCGAAGTGCCCGGCGGCCTGTTCTCGCACTGGCTGGTGAGCGGCGCGAAGACCGGCGAGGTCGTCGAAGTCCTGCCCCCCGCAGGGGCGTTCACCGCCGACCCGGCCGAACCCGGCGAACACGTGCTGATCGCGGCCGGCTCCGGCATCACCCCGATGCTCTCCATCGCCGGCTCCGTCCTGGCCGGCCACCCCGACTCCAGGGTCACCCTGCTGTACGGCAACCGGCGCAGCGACACGGTGATGTTCGCCGACGAACTCGCCGACCTCAAGGACCGTTACCTGGACCGCTTCCAGCTCGTCCACGTGCTCTCCCGGGAGAGCCGCGACGCCGAACTGCTCAGCGGCCGCCTCGACCCCGACCGGGTCGCCGCCCTGCTGAAGGCCCTGGTGGACGCCCCCGCCGTCGACCACTGGTGGCTGTGCGGACCGTACGCGATGGTGCTCGGGGCGAAGCAGCTGCTGGCCGAACTCGGCGTCTCCGCCGGGCGGGTGCACCAGGAACTGTTCCACGCCGAGGACGAGCGCCCCGAGGAACGGCACCCCGAACCCGCGCCCGACGCCGCCGCCAGCGAGGTCACCCTCGTCCTCGACGGCCGCTCCAGCACCCTCGCCCTGCCCCGTGACCGCTCCGTCCTGGACGGCGCCCAACGCGCCCGCCCCGACCTGCCGTTCGCCTGCAAGGGCGGCGTCTGCGGCACCTGCCGCGCCCTGGTGCGCGAGGGCGAGGTCGAGATGCGGCGCAACTTCGCCCTCGAGGAGGCCGAGCTGGCCGCCGGGTACGTCCTCACCTGCCAGGCCCGGCCGGTCTCCGACCGGGTCACCGTGGACTACGACGCGTGAGCCTCACGCCCGTTCGGCCACCGCACCGATCAGCGAAGCCAGTTCGACGGGGCGGCTGAACATCGGCCAGTGGCCGGAGTCCAGCCCCACGTACTCGATCCGCTCCATCCGGGACACCTCCGGCGCCGCACCCTGCGCGACCCAGCCCCGGACCTCCTCCGGCGACGCCTCCGCGCACAGCATCGTCACCGGCACGCCGAACCGCCGCTCGTCCGCCAGCCGGACCGGGGCCAGTGCGACCCCGGCCGGGACGGGCACGGCCTCCGCCTCGAACCGGGCCCGCAGCTCCGCGTCCAAGTCCGCGCTGGTCGCCCCCGCGAAGGGCTCCCAGCCGGGGAACGGCACCACGCCGTCGACCACCGGGAACCACTCCGCGTACGTCTTCCCGTCCTCGTGCGGGAAGCCGTCCACCAGCACCAGCCCCGCGACCTCGCCCGGCCGGGCGTCCACCGCCATCCACCCCAGCGAACAGGCCGCCGAGTGCGCCACCAGCAACGGCTTCCCCGCCGCCGCGTCGACGGCGGCGAGCACCGCCGCGAGCTGCTCCGCGAGGGTGGCGTCCGCCCGCCCGTCCCCCTGACCGGGCAGGGTCAGCGGCACCGGGCGGTGGCCGCGGTCGGTGAGGGCGGGCACGACCGCGTTCCAGGCGGTGGTGCCGTCCAGCCAGAGGCCGCCGATCAACAGGACGTCCATGGGAGTCCCCTCCGTTCAACGTTCGAGCAGGTCACTGACCATGCTAGGAGGGGTTCCGGACGATCTGCTTCCTGAATGCCAGAAGAGCACCACCAGGGGCTCGGGGAACGGCGAGTCCGTGCTGCTGACGGCCGGAGCCCATCGGAGGTTCGTGCTGCTGCGTGTCTCTGACAGAACCAGAAGCCGATGCGCGCTCCGGCAGTGAACCTC
>NZ_JBHUWH010000378.1:0-7631 GCF_042670125.1 Kitasatospora sp. NPDC057198
TTATTATTCGGAGCCGTTTTCGCGGCTGCGCTGCAGCACCGGAAGAAGGCCGCTTCGCGGGGAGGCGCCACGCTTCAGGCGGCAGGGGCCCGGAGGATTCCGGTGTGAATATATTTCATATCGGATTCGATGCGGCTCGGCTCGGTGCCGAGCGGTCCGGGCGGCCGGCCGGGGGTTCAGGGCGGCCGCCCGGAGCGATTCGCCGAGACCGTCGGTGGTTGCGAGAAATCACCCTCGGGGGTGATCGTCGGGAATTCTTCCCAGGGCGGGATTGCTTCGAGCAGACCGACGGTAACTGGAGGGGGACGGCGAGGAGTGTGGACGGAGGACGACAGTGAGGCGGTGAAGCAGTGGGGCGGTGAAGCGGCGAGGCCGTGCGGGCTCCGCAGCCGCAACGGCGTTCCGGAGCCGCCGGTCTGCCGGTGGGTTCAGACGCGGCCGACCAGGGCGAAGCCGGCATCGGTGACGGCCGAGCGAATCTGGTCGTCCTGCAGGGGCTCGGCGGATTCGACGGTCACCTGGCCGGACTTCGCGTCGGCGGTGACATTGGTGACCCCGTTCAACGCGGTCAGTCCTGCGGTGACGGTCCGCTCGCAGTGACCGCAGCTCATTCCCTCGACGGTGAAGACGGCAGTGGTGGACACGGGTACCTCCGTTGGACGGGCAGTGGATGGGCGGGCCCCACAGGGCCGAAGGACGCCGTACAGCACAACGCACCCGGCCGAGGCGGGGCATCGGGACACGCCGACGGGTGCCCCCAACGAGTGGCGCTCTGCAGGGGAGTTCGCCACGGCTCGAACGGCACGGTCATCGCCCGGGGCCGGGCCCAGGGGCGGGCTCGGGCGCGGGGCGGAGGGAGTGGGCCGGCCGTGTCGTTCGAGCGGGTTTGCTTCTCGGTCCGTCTGCTGCCGGGATTTTCAGGTCGGCCTTCGACCGGGCGACGAATTTTATTTGTTGAAATCTCGAAAACGTCCAGCTATGGTCGGCCGCGTCGATATCGCCGGTGTCGGCTGGGCCGTCACCGGCGCAAGGGGAGGGGGCATGATGGGGAATACCGCAACAACGGCCGAGGTGCGTGAGGAGAAACGGGAAACCGCGTTGGACGTCTCGGCCGGGCGGTTCGCCGTGTCCATTCTGTTCGGCTTGGTGGCAGGTTTGGTACTACAAGCCTGGACAGTGGCTTTTCTGGGCCGGTTGGGCCCCGAAGCGCTCTACGTCCGCTCGGTGTACACGCCGATCGGCTACCTCGTCCTCGCGGTGACCGAGGGACTGGTGGTCGCTTCTCAGGTGTCCGCAGGCATCGCCGCCCGGAACGGCAGGAGCCGGGAGGCGCTCAAGTCCTTGCCGACGTTCTTCGCGGTCGGGGCCGGGCTGCTGGTGCTGCAAGCCGTGGTCGTACTGATGGTGCCGGGCCCGGTCCTGAACGCCCTCGGGGTCGCCCCGGACGCACGGCACTCGGTGCTGGTCTTCGTCGTGACCCTCGCCCTGACCAGCGCGGTCGGGCTGCTTCCCTATCTGGGGGCGGGAGTTCTGCGCGGACTGGGGCACACCGGCCCGGCCGCCTGGCTCGGAGCGCTGTTCACCGTGCTGTCCATCGCCGGAACGGTCGTGCTCCACGCGGTCACGGAGCTGGGCGTGCTGGCGGTGCCGATCGGAGGACTGCCCGCCACGGTGGCAGTCGGCGCGGCCGTCGTGGCCGTCCTCCGGCGCAAGCGGGTGGCCCGGCCCGCGCTGGTCGGCGACCGGGCCGCGGTGCGCGAACTGCTGGGCCTCGGTGCACCGGTGGCCGGTACGTTCCTGCTGCTGTCCACCGTGACCTTCGGTTACCTGCGGGTGCTGCGCGAAGCCGGGCCGGTAGAAGTCGCCGGCTTCTCCCTCGGACAGATGGCGGTGGGGCTGCTGATGGTCATCGCGATGGCCGTGGGTTCCGGCACGGCGATCGCCGTCACCCTGCGGCCGGGCGGGAGCCGGAGGGGGATCAACCACGCGGGTCTGAACACCGTCCTGCGGCTCTCCCTGCCCCCGTACCTGCTGCTCGGTGCGGCAGTCTTCCTGCTGCGGGAGCCGATCGCCCGGGCCCTGACCACGGATCGGGCCGCGGCCGCGGTAACGGCCGGATACTTCGCCTGGGTCGGCCCCACCCTGGCCCTCTTCGGTGGAACGCTCGCGCTGCTCAGCTACCTGGAGCAGATAGGCCGCGCGGGAGCGGCCTTCCTGCTGAACACCGTGTACTTCGCCGTGATGCTGGCCGCCGCCTTCCTCATACCCGCGCCCGTGGACGCCGGAGACCTGGCCGGGCTGATGGCGGCGGGCAACGTCCTCGGGTTCGTCACGCTCTGGTTCAGCGTGCGCTTCCTCGTTCTGCGCCGCTGACGGGCCCCTGCCCGTCAGTTCCCCGCCAGGTCGTCGGGGACGAGGGAGAAGACGAACAGGTCGACCCGGCCGCCGTGGACGTGACCAGCGTTCCGGAGCACGCCCTCCTTGTGGAACCCGGCCTTCTCGGCGACCCGCTGCGAAGCGGTGTTGCCGGTGGCGGCGAACAACTGCAGGCGTTGGAAACCCTGCGCGCCCAGCAGCCACTCGCCGAGCGTGCGCGTCGCCTCGGTCATCACACCGCGGCCGCGGGCCCACGGGGCGCTCCAGTAACCGACCTCGCTCACCCGGGCCGGCCAGTCGGTCTTCTTGAGGCCCACCGTACCGAGCAGCCTGCCGGATTCGACGTCGGTGACGGCGAAGTGCACGCCGTCGCCGGACGTGCGCAGACGGTGCGACACGTCGGTGCACCAGGACGTCGCGTGCTCGGTGCTGTACGGCTGGGGGAGCGGAAGCCACCGCTGGGTCAGTTCGTCCGAGCAGGCGACCCGGGTGTCCTCCACGTCCTCGGCGGTGAAGGGGCGGAGCAGCAGTCGATCGGTGCGCAGGACGGTTTCGGGGAAGATCGGCGGCACGTGGAACTCCTGGTCGGGTGGCGGACGGCAGATGATGCGACTGCCCGGGGCCGGTTCGCGCCCGAGGCGGACGGCCCGCTCGTCCGCTCGCCCGGCCGGAGAGCGAGGCCGATCCGACTCGCTGGCGGTCGATATCGGTGCGCCCCGGTCAGCGGAAGCTTCGGAGGCGTCCTGCTGTCGAATTGTCGGCGGGCGACCCGCCTTGCACGAATTCTCAGGTCATGGCGGGGCCCGTGGCCGCACACTCTACTGGCTCCCTACTGGCTGCCCAAAGCGATTTCCATCGACGGCGAACCAATGCCCCGCCCCGCCGAACTCAGTGTTCGGCGGGTGGAGTTCCAGTGCCGTGGCAGTCTGCTGACAACCGCGAGGCCCATGCGGCCGGGGTGCGGTCGCCCGTGGGGGCACGCCGGTCGGGAGCCGGTGCGGAGAGAGGGGGCGATCGGGGTGGCGGACGGCGCGGACAACTCGGCGATGCGGGTCGACAACACAGTGCAGGGCACCGTGCAGAGCACATTGATGCAGGTCGGCAGCGTCTGCGGAGGCACCGTCTGCCACTGTGCGGCGACCCCGGCAGTCGGTACCAGGGCCGATCAGGTACGCAGGACGCCTGGGCGGGCTGCTCGCCGAAGACGCCAACGCGGTGGTCAACAAAAGGTGATGCCACCATGCGCGTGCTGGGCAATGATGGCGGCCATGACGGATGGAACCGCACCCGAACCGCTGGGCCTGTGCATCGTGGCCAACATCGCCCCTGAGACCAGCCACGGCGAAGGCGGGCTGGAGATTCGCCAGGGGCATCGGCACTTCGTGGCGGGGGCGAAGGTATGGGTCGCGCCGCCGGGCTGGGGCGACGGCGGCGAAAGCGTCATCGTGGCCGGACGCCACCGGGGGAACAGCCGTCGTTACGCGCGAATCGTGATCAGGAGGCGGTTCCTCGTGAACTTCCGGGTCCGCGCCGTCTACAGTCCGGCGCTGGTAAGGGCGTTGACAGCGGCGGAGCCCGGTGAGGAGAAGGAGTTTGCCGCCCGCTTCCTGTGGTCCCCGGAAGAAGCGGAGAGGCGGGCGCGCTCCTGGAACACTCCGAAGTTGGAGGCGCAGCTGGACGGCCGGCACAGTTGGACCCACCTGGTCACCGATCCTCCGCCCATGGAGCTGCACCTCGACGGTGTCACCTACTACCTGGCCCATTTCAACGCCAACCGGGCGCGCTACTCATCCGAGCCGCCACCGGTGGAGCCGTCGCCGACAGCCGGCTGAAGGAGGCGGCCCACTTCCAGAAGTGGATCAAGGTCATGCAACGATCACGTTCCATGGCCCGGGGAGATCCGACGGACGCCCAGTGGGCGGTGCTGGAACCACTGCTGACTCAGGGGGAGGAGAGGAGGGCCAGGCGCTGACCAGGTGCGGTTCCGAGCGGGGAACGGTTGCGGTCCCGCCGGCGCGAGCTCGCGTGCAACCGGTCCAGATGCGGGTCGTCCACCCGTACCGTTCGGTCGGTGGTGGCCGGGTGGGCGGTGGTGGGCCGGCTCTCCTGGCCGGGGTGCGGCACGGCGGGCCAAGTCCGATGCGCCGACAACTGTCCGGGCGGACCGGGGCGAAGATATGCCTATCGGAGTCCACCGGATACCTCCGCCTTCGGGAGCGGAGGTACCGAACCGGTCAGCGCCGCGCGCCCGGTGACGCGGATTGGGGATCGCGGATCGCGGATCGGAGGGGTTGTGACGAGGCGTTCGCCGCCTGTTTCTCCGTATCCGTCGGCTCCTCCGGAGGGCTGCTGGAGGGGGTGGGGCAGTGGTGGCGGGTCCGTGTCGGTCGAGCAGGGTCCAGTCGGTGTGCAGGGGAGGAGGACGTGGTGGCGCGGGTACGGGTGGCAGCGGCGCAGTTCGAGTGCGTCGGGGGAGACGTGGAGGCCAACGTACGGCTGATCGCCGACCTGGCGGTGCAGGCGTGGGAGGCCGGGGTAGCGGTGATGGTCTGCCCGGAGCTGTCGCTCACCGGGTACGAGCCAGGGCTGATCGGTGCGGACCGGACGCTGTGGACCGAAGCGGAGGACACCCGCCTCGACCCGCTGCGCGCCACCGGGATCACGATCGTGGTCAACGGCGCCGCAGCGGGCCCCGGCGGCCGGCCGCAGATCGTCAGCACCGTGTACGCCCCGGACGGCGCTGTGGCGGCGGTGTACGCGAAGGAGCACCTGTACGAGAACGAGCGGCAGGTGTTCGAGTCCGGAAACGGCGGCGGCCGCTTCTGGCTGGACGGTGTCGGCTACTCACTGGGGACGTGCTTCGACAACCACTTCCCCGAGGTGCCCGCGAGGAACGCCGCGCAGGGCTGCCAGGTCCACCTCGCGAGTTCGCTGTACGGGACGGGCGGCGGCCGGGCGGAGCGTGCTGCCCTCCACCCGGCGATCGCCGAGGCCACCGGGATGTACGTGGTGCTCGCCAACCACGTCGGCCCCGCCGGGCCGTGGACGGGCTGCGGGGGCAGCGCCGCGTGGGCACCGGACGGGGCCGTGGTGGTCGAGGCCGACGAGAGCGGGCCCCGGCTGCTGGTGGCCGAGTTGGAGGTGGAGGTGCGCGGCTGAGGGCGGGGAGGCCCGGAGCGCCGAGCGGGGGTCAGCGGTAGTCGTCGTCGGGCACGCGGTCGGACAGGTCGTCGAGCACGGTGAACCGGACCGCCTCGCGCAGCGGCTCGTCCGGTCCGGCGTCGTCGAACTCGGCCTCGGCGTCCTCGTCCGGGTAGACCAGGTGCACAGCGGCTTCTTCCGCGGTTGCGGCACCGGCGTCCGGTCCGACGTCGGTGCCCTCGGTGTCGATGCCGTCCTCGACCAGGCGGCCGGCGCGTGGCGAGGGGCCGTCGGACCAGCGGTCGTCGACAGCCTCGGGGCTGTTGTCGGGTTCCTCCTCCGCCAACAGCTGCTCCAGGGACTCGCCGCGTTCGGCCTCCTCGGGCGTGGTGCCGTACGCGGTGGCACCCCGGTAGCCGTCCGGCGGGATGACCCCGGTGTCGAGCGGGTCGTCGTCCAGCCGGTCCGTGAGCAGCGAGTCGGCAGGCTCGAGAACGCCGTCGTCCTCGGCGGGTTCCGGCTCCTGGGCGTCCCAGTCGGTCATGACAGCACCTGTCCTCGTCACTCGGGGTGAGGTCACACGCAGTTCCTTCATGCTCGCCAGGGAGCCACCCCGCCCGCAACACGGCGCGGTGGCGGGCGGTCCGCCGCGGCGGCGGCCCGGACGGGCTCCGGGAGGAGCGAACGGAGCCCGGGAGGCCGGGACTGGTGCGGCGCGCGGAGCGGGGACGGCGGAGGAGGGGGATGCACGGAAGCCGTTCGAACACGGCACGCCGCAAGCGGCTGGGGCCGGAGTTGGGACGGCGGGCGGGATCCCGGCCGGAGTGACCGGAGACGCGGAAAGGAGGTGGTGATGCGGGGCGGCAGCTCGGAGGTCGGACGCGGTGCCCCGCGCGGGGAAAGGGCGGTGGCCGGGGGTCGGGGCGTCAGGGCGGCACGGCATGATGGCGCGCATGGAACGTACGTGCTCTCGCCGGTCTGTGCGGTCGGGTCGGGTGTGCGGATGGGGTGTGCGGTGATGACTCAGGACGGCGGGGCACCGGGTTTCGTCGGGCGGCGGCGCGAAGTGGCGCGGCTGGTCGAGGCGCTGCGGGCCGCACCGGCGGTGGTGCTGG
This sequence comes from Kitasatospora sp. NPDC057198, assembly GCF_042670125.1. Taxonomy (NCBI): domain Bacteria; kingdom Bacillati; phylum Actinomycetota; class Actinomycetes; order Kitasatosporales; family Streptomycetaceae; genus Kitasatospora; species Kitasatospora sp. NPDC057198. The sequence continues at coordinate 6,633 of NZ_JBHUWH010000378.1, forward strand.
TGGAGGGCGATGCGGGGGCCGGGAAGTCCGCGCTGGTCGGGCGGGCGCTGGCGGAGTCCGGAACACCGGGCGACCGGGTGCTGACCGCCCGGTGCCACCCGGTGGCCGAGCCGACCCCCTACGGCCCGCTGCTGGAGGCGCTGCGCCGCGGCCGTCCGGTGCTGGCGGGTGCGGCCCGGTTGCCGGCGAGCGCCGGCGCGCTCCGAGGCCGGCTGCCCGATCTGGCCGACCTGCTGCCGGAGGACACCACCGGCACGGGGGGCGACGAACGGTACCGGCTCACGCAGGGCCTCCTGGCGCTGATCGGCGCCCTGGGCGAGGTGGTGCTGCTGGTCGAGGACGCGCAGTGGGCCGACCGGGCGACCAGGGAGCTGTTGCTGCTACTGGCCAGGGACCCGGACCCCGGCCTGACACTGGTGGTGACCTACCGGGCGGAGGAACTGCCGGACGGGTCTCCCGTACTGGGAGCGGCCTACCGCTGCCCGCCCGGCGTTTCCGGGGGCCTGCTCCGGGTCGGGCCTCTGGAGAAGGGCGAGGTGCTGGAACTGGCCCGCGCCACGTTCGGCGGCAGCCCGGCCGGCCCGGCGACCGGTCCGGTCCCGGGCGCCGCGGCCGGTCCTGTCGCAGGCCCCGCGGCCAGCACGGCGTCCGCGCTCGCTGCCCTGCTGTACGAACGCTCCGGAGGGCTCCCGGCAGCGATCGTCGAAGACCTGGCCTTCCTGCGGGAGGACGGTCGGCGTGCGGACCCCGTGACGGCCCTGACCGGCGCGGAGCCGCCGCACGGCCTGCGGGAGGCGGTGGCCGAACGGCTGGCCGGCCTCGGCGCACAGGCGCGCACGGTGGCGGAGGCGGCCGCCGTACTGGACGAGCCGGCCAGCGAGGAACTGATCGCCGAGGTCGCCGCGCTGCCCGCCGAGCAGGTCTCCTCGGGGCTTGTGGTTGCCCTGCTCGAGTCAGTGCTGGACGAGCGGCCCCCGGCCAGGTACGCGTTCCGCTGGG
>NZ_JBHUWH010000379.1:0-7629 GCF_042670125.1 Kitasatospora sp. NPDC057198
ACAGTTCCCGGGCGGTCGCCCAGCAGTGCTTCCTCACACCACGACCAGCGTCTCCAGCGGTGCGCCGTGCAGGTGCGAGGCGAGCTTCGCGCGCCCCGGCAGGAAACCGAGCTCCATCAGCACGACCACGCCGGCCAGCTCGGCGCCGGCCTCCTGCACGAGGTCCAGCGAGGCGGCGATCGTCCCGCCGGTGGCCAGCACGTCGTCCACCACCAGGACCCTCTCGCCCGGCTCGAACGCGTCGCACTGGACCTCCAGCGTCGCCGACCCGTACTCCAGGTCGTACGAGCGGGCGAACACCTCGCCGGGCAGCTTGCCCTTCTTGCGGATCGGGACGAACCCGAGGCCCGCGGCGAACGCGGCCGGCGCGGCGAGGACGAACCCCCGCGCCTCCAGCCCGACCACCTTGGTGGCGCCGAGCTCCTTCGCCCGATCGGCCAGCGCCCGGGTCAGCGCGCCGAACGCCTCGGCGTCGGCCAGCAGGGGGGCGATGTCCTTGAACAGGACGCCCGGCTTCGGGTAGTCCTGCACGTCCCTGATCCGGCTGTTGAGCAGCTCGGACAGGGCGGGGTCGGTGGTGGAGGTCACGGGGGTTCCTTCGCGGAGGGTCAGCGCTTGCCGGACGGCCGTCCCTTGCCCCGGGTGCGGCTGGTCGGCTGGTTACGCTGTCCGACCATACCGGCCGCGACCTCCTCGCCGGTGCCGTCCTCGCTGTCGGGCTCCTCACCCCGGGCGGCAGCCTCGGCCGCCGCCTTGGCCTCCGAGGCCCGGCGCTGGGCGACCCGCTTGGCCAGCGCCTTCATGTCCGGGGCCTGCTCCTTGAGCTGCGCGAGCAGCGGGGTGGCCACGCAGATGGAGGAGTAGGCACCGGCCGCGAGGCCGATGAACAGGGCCAGCGAGATGTCGTTCAGGGTGCCCGCGCCCAGGAAGCCGCCGCCGATGAACAGCAGCGCCGAGACCGGGAGCAGGGCGACGACCGTGGTGTTGATGGAGCGCACCAGGGTCTGGTTGAGGCCGTGGTTGGCGGCCTCGCTGTAAGTGCGGCGGGTCTGCTTGGTGAGGCCCTTGGTGTTCTCCTTCACGGTGTCGAAGACGACGACCGTGTCGTAGAGCGAGTAGCCGAGGATGGTCAGGAAGCCGATCACGGTGCCCGGGGTGACCTCGAAGCCGACCAGCGAGTAGACGCCGATGGTGATCAGGAGGTCGTGGATCAGGGCGACCAGGGCGGCCACCGCCATCCGCCACTCGAAGGCGATCGCCATGTAGACGGTCACCAGCACCATGAAGACGATCAGGCCGGTCAGCGCCTTCTTGGAGATGTCGGCACCCCAGGAGGGGCCGATCACCTGGGCGTTGATGTCCTGCTCCTGGACGCCGATCGCCTGCGAGAACTCCTTGGTGAAGGTCGTCGCCGGGATCGACTCCTCGGCGCTGACCTGGACCCGGACGTCGCCCTTGTTGGTGGTCTGCACCACGGCGGTCTTGGAGCCGATGATCTTGTCGGCGCTGTCCTTCGCCTGGGTGGCGGTCAGACCGGGCTTGTGCACGGTGTAGACCGAGCCGCCCTTGAACTCGATGCCCCAGTGCAGGCCCATGAACAGGCCGATGCCGGCCACCAGGACGATCACCGCGGAGATCGAGTACCAGATCTTCCGCTTGCCCACGAAGTCGAAGGAGACCTCGCCCTGGTAGAGGCGGTGACCGATGTTGCGGAGCGACATGGTCAGACCTCCTGGGTGGTGGTGGGACGGCGGCGGGAGCCGCGCAGCGGCGGACGGGCGCCGAGCCGCTTCGGGTCCAGGCCGGACAGCGGGTGGCCGCCGGCAAAGAACTTGGTACGGGCGAGCAGGCTGATCAGCGGCTTGGTGAACAGGAAGATCACCACGACGTCCAGCAGGGTGGTCAGGCCCAGCGTGAACGCGAAGCCCTGCACCTTGCCGACCGACACCAGGTAGAGCACCGCGGCACACAGGAAGGACACGAAGTCCGAGACCAGGATGGTGCGCCGGGCCCGCGGCCAGGCGCGCTGCACGGCGGCCCGCAGCTGGGCGCCCTCGCGGACCTCGTCCCGGATCCGCTCGAAGTACACGATGAACGAGTCGGCGGTGATGCCGATCGCGACGATCGCGCCGCAGACCGCGGGCAGGTTCAGCGCGAAGCCGATGCCCGCGCCGAGCAGGCTCATGATCGACCAGGTCAGGACCGCCGAGACGAGCAGGCCGGCGATCGAGATCAGGCCCAGGCCGCGGTAGTAGACCAGCGAGTACGCGACCACCAGGACCATGCCGATCAGACCGGCGACCAGGCCGGCCTTCAGCTGCTCGGAGCCGAGCTGCGGGGAGACGGTGGTGACGTCGCTCTTGACGAAGTCCAGCGGGAGCGCGCCGTAGCTCAGCACGTTCGCAAGCGACTTGGCGTCCTCGGAGCTGAAGGTGCCGCTGATCACGGCGTTGCCGCCGGTGATCGACTCCGACACGTACGGGTGCGAGACGACCTGGCCGTCCAGCACGATCGCGAACTGGTTGGCCGGGGAGGTCTGGGTGGCCAGCTGCTTGGTGGTGTCGGCGAACGCCTTGGAGCCGGCGTCGTTGAACGACAGGTCGACCATCCAGCCCTTGCCGCCCTGGGTGTCGAGGGCGGCCTGCGCCTTGGTGACGTCCTGGCCGTTCACCGCGACGCCGCCGAGCACGAACTTGTACCAGAGGCCCTCTTCGGCGTCGTACGAGCAGGCGAGGGCCGGCTTGGTCGGGTCGCTGCCCTGGTAGTTGATCCGCTGGTCCTCCTTGCTGCAGTCCAGCGCGGCGTACTTCTGCTGCAGGGCGAGGGTCTCGGCGTCCGGGGTGGGCGCGGCGCTCGGGTCGGCCGCGGGGGCCGAGGCGTCGGCGGAGGCGGACGGCTGGGCCGAGGCGGAGCCGCTCGCGGAGGCGGACGCGGAGGCCGTCGGGTCGGCCTGCAGGGCGCCGGACAGGGCGCGGCCGGCCTTGGTGGCGGACGCGGAGGCCGAGGCGCTCGCGGAGGAGGAGGCCGACGCGGAGGCGGCGGCGGAGGCGGACGCGCTCGGCTGGGCCGAGGCGTCGGCGCCCGTGGAGGCGGAGGCCGACGGGTCGGGCTGCTGGGCGGCCGCGCCGGACGGCTCGGTGGTCAGCACCGGGCGGAAGTAGAGCTTGGCGGTGTCACCGACCTTGTCGATGGACTGCTGCGTGTTACCACCGTCGGGGATGTTGACGATGATGTTCGCGTTGCCCTGGGTCTGCACCTCCGCCTCGGAGACGCCCATGCCGTTGACGCGCTTCTGGATGATGCCGACCGCGGTGTCCAGATTGGTCTTGTTGATCGCGGAAGGATCATCCGACTTCGCGGTCAGCGTGACGCTGGTGCCGCCGGCGAGGTCGATCCCGAGACGCGGCTTGGTGTTGCCCGTCCCGAACATGAGGGCCACAAGGCCGACGGTGACCACCAGGATGAGCGCCAGCGCCCGTCCCGGGTATCCGTCGCGCGACCGCGACTTGGGTGTTGCCACCTTGCTCGTTTCTCCCTGTCCATGCCGCCCGGCGGCCGGCCTCCGGTCCCGCGCTGGGCGGGTGCCGGAAGGCGGCGGACGCACGACGGCCCAAGAGTCCTGTTGGGCTTGCGGCGGGTGCCGCTGGTCGAGGGTGCCCCGACCGTACTACTTGCTCTCGGGAGCCTCGGCGTCGGCCTTCGCCCCGTCCTTGGACAGGCTCAGCGGCTTCTCGTCGGCGTCCACGGCCTCGGCGTCGGCGTCGGCGTCCTCGACGGCCTCGTCCTCGGCCGGGCGGCCGTTGATGATCGCGTCGTACTCCAGCGGCTCCAGGACGGCCGCGATCGCACTCTTGGTGTAGTGGACCACCGTGCCGGGGGCGACCTCCAGCTCGACCGTCTCGTCATTGACCGCCTTCACCAGCGCGTACATGCCGCCGATGGTCCGGACGCCGGATCCCGGCTGCAGAGCGGACTGGGTGTTCTGCATCTGCGCCTGCCGCTTCTTCTGCGAGCGGAACAGCAGGAACATCATGAGGAGCGGGACGATGATGATGATCAGGTTCACGGCCAGGGTCCTTTGTGGGCCGCCTTCCGGCAGCCAGTGCGTGTACGTCGGCCCGTCGGGCGAGAGGGGCGGTCCGGCGGAGTCTAGGCGACCCGCACTCAGGGGACAACGCCAAGCATGCCAGTGTGCCGCCGAAAGTGGCGAGCCTTGGCATGCACATAAACTCCCGGTAAGGCGCCCGAGTTATGCCTGGCCGTCGACCCACAGGCCGTTCTGCTGAACGTTCCGCGCCGCACCCGCCGCGCCCGGCGACTGCGGCGGGGTCAGCCCGAGGTGCTGCCAGGCCGCCGCGGTGGCGATCCGCCCGCGCGGGGTGCGCGCCAGCAGGCCCTCCCGGACGAGGAAGGGTTCGGCGACCTCCTCGACCGTCTCCGCCTCCTCGCCGACCGCCACCGCCAGGGTCGACAGGCCCACCGGGCCGCCGCCGAACAGCTTCAGCAGCGCCTCCAGCACCGCCCGGTCCAGCCGGTCCAGGCCGCGCGCGTCGACCTCGTAGACCTCCAGCGCCCGGGCGGCGATCTCCCGGGTGACCAGGCCGTCGTGCCGGACCTGCGCGAAGTCCCGCACCCGGCGCAGCAGCCGGTTGGCGATCCGGGGCGTGCCGCGCGAGCGCCCGGCGATCTCGGCCGCGCCCGCCGGGTCGATCTCCACGTCCAGCAGGCCGGCCGAGCGGTGCACCACCTTCTGCAGTTCGGCCGGGGCGTAGAACTCCATGTGGCCGGTGAAGCCGAAGCGGTCGCGCAGCGGCGGCGGCAGCAGGCCGGCCCGGGTGGTCGCGCCGACCAGCGTGAACGGGGGCAGCTCCAGCGGGATCGCGGTGGCGCCGGGGCCCTTGCCGACGATCACGTCGACCCGGAAGTCCTCCATCGCCATGTACAGCATCTCCTCGGCGGGCCGGGACATCCGGTGGATCTCGTCGAGGAACAGCACCTCGCCCTCGGCCAGCGAGGACAGGATCGCCGCCAGGTCTCCCGCGTGCTGGATCGCCGGGCCCGAGGTGATCCGGATCGGGGCGTTCAGCTCGGCCGCGATGATCATGGAGAGGGTGGTCTTGCCCAGTCCGGGCGGGCCGCTCAGCAGCACGTGGTCGGGCGCCGCGCCGCGCTTGCGGGCCGCCTGGAGGACGAGCGAGAGCTGCTCGCGCACCCGCTCCTGCCCGATGAACTCCTCCAGCAGCTTGGGCCGCAGCGCGGCCTCCACCGCCTGGTCCTCGCCGTCGGCGGACGCCGTCAGCAGGCGGTCAACGGGCTCGGACTCGTAGGGGCTCATCGGAAAACCGCTCTCCATGTCGACTTGGTGACGTGTCGTCACATTGCTTCGGCGCTGTTCAGCGGGCCCGGTTCAGCCCGCGCAGGGCCAGCCGCAGCAGGGCGCCGACGTCCGGCACGGACTGCGCCTCGGCCTCCGGCGTGACCCGGGCCACCGCCTCCTCCGCCTCCCGCGGAGCGTAGCCCAGGCCCACCAGCGCGGAGTGCAGCTGCTCGTGCCAGGGCGCCGGGCCGGACGCCACCGGCTTCTGCGCGGGGACGCTGCCGTGCGGGGCGCCGAGCTTGTCCTTGTACTCCAGCAGCAGCTTGGCCGCCTTCGCCTTGCCGATGCCGGGCACCGCGATCAGCGCCTTCTCGTCGCCGCCGGCCACCGCCACCCGCAGCGCCTCCGGCGAGTGCACCCCCAGCATCGCCTGGGCCAGCTTCGGCCCGACGCCGGGCGCGGCCTGCAGCACCTCGAAGGTGGCCCGCTCGTCGTCGTCCGCGAAGCCGAACAGCGTCAGCGAGTCCTCCCGGACCACCAGCGAGGTCGCCAGCCGGGCCACCTCCCCCACCCGCAGCGCCGCCAGCGTGGCCGGCGTGCACTGCACCGCCATCCCCACCCCGCCGACCTCCACCACGGCCACCCCGGCCCCCAGCACCGCAACCGGGCCCTGCACGAAGGCGATCATGGCGAAGTCGTTCCTCTCGATGGTTTCGGTGCTTGGTACGTCCCGGGGCCCGTCAGGGGCGCGGGGAACTGCGCGAGCGGCCCGGCGCCCCGGCGCCGTGCCAGGAGCTCCCGCCCGCGCCGTGGGCCTTGATCGCCGCGGTCAGGCGGTTGGTGGTGCCGCCGCGCCAGATGTGGCAGATGGCCAGGGCCAGGGCGTCCGCCGCGTCGGCGGGCTTGGGCGGGGCGTCGAGCCGCAGCAGGCGGGTGACCATGGCGGTGACCTGGGCCTTGTCGGCCCGGCCGGAGCCGGTGACGGCGGCCTTGACCTCGCTGGGGGTGTGCAGCGTGACGGGGATGCCGCGGCGGGTCGCGCAGAGCACGGCGACCGCGGACGCCTGCGCGGTGCCCATCACGGTGCGGACGTTGTGCTGGGCGAACACCCGCTCCACGGCGACGAGTTCGGGCGAGTACCGGTCGAGCCAGGACTCCAGGCCCTGCTCGATGGCGAGCAGCCGGGGGCCGATCTCGTCCTCCGCGGGCGTGCGCACCACGCCGACGCCGAGCATCGTCAACTGCCGCCCCGGCAGCCCTTCGACGACCCCGACGCCGCACCTGGTCAGCCCGGGGTCCACTCCCAGCACTCGCACGGCCACACCTCTCCTTGACCTGCGCAGGTTACCCCCGGCCGCTGACAACCGGTTCCGGACACGCCTCCGCCCGGCGGCCACCAGCGGGCCACCGGGCGGGGGAAGGGCCGGGATCAGGCGTCCAGCTCGGCCATGATCTCGTCGGAGACGTCGAAGTTGGCGAAGACGTTCTGCACGTCGTCGCTGTCCTCGAGCGCGTCGATCAGCTTGAAGATCTTGCGGGCGCCGTCGGCGTCCAGCTCGACCTGCATGCTGGGGACGAAGTTGGCGTCGGCGGAGTCGTAGTCGATGCCCGCGTCGACCAGGGCGGTGCGGACCGCGACCATGTCGGTGGCCTCGGACATCACCTCGAACGCCTCGCCCAGGTCGTTGACCTCCTCGGCGCCGGCGTCCAGCACGACGTCCAGGATCTTGTCCTCGTCCACGCCGTCGGCCTTGGGGACGATGACGACGCCCTTGCGGTTGAACAGGTAGGAGACCGAGCCCGGGTCGGCCATGCTGCCGCCGTTGCGGGTCATCGCCACGCGCACGTCGGAGGCGGCGCGGTTGCGGTTGTCGGTGAGGCACTCGATCAGGACCGCCACGCCGTTGGGGCCGTAGCCCTCGTACATGATGGTCGAGTAGTCGGCGCCGCCGGCCTCCGCGCCGGAGCCGCGCTTGACGGCGCGGTTGATGTTGTCGATCGGGACGGAGCTCTTCTTCGCCTTCTGGATGGCGTCGTAGAGCGTCGGGTTGCCGGCCGGGTCGCCGCCGCCGGTGCGGGCCGCCACCTCGATGTTCTTGATCATCTTGGCGAAGAGCTTGCCGCGCTTGGCGTCGATCGCGGCCTTCTTGTGCTTGGTGGTAGCCCACTTAGAGTGGCCGGACATCGCCAGCTCCTTTTCGTCGCCAATGGGAAATGAACAGGGGAGATCCTACCGGTGCCGCACCGGCGGGTGGCACACGGTCACCGCGCCACCCCGGGGCGCTCAGCGCCCGGCGGCCTCGACCATCCGG
>NZ_JBHUWH010000380.1:0-7623 GCF_042670125.1 Kitasatospora sp. NPDC057198
TCCTTCCCGGACAGCGGGGGGCGGGGCCGCCGCCGTGTGCCCGGTTCAGTCGGTGGACTTCACCACCTTGAGGATCTTGCCGGTGGCGCCCGCGGTGAGGTAGCCGCCGCCACTGCCCTGGTCGTCGGAGAGGTAGTAGCGGATGGTGATCTCGTCCGCGAACCAGCCGTAGTCGACGAGCAGGTAGCGGTCCGTCGGCTGCGGGACGGCGAGCCGGCTCTTGGCGGTGGCGGTGACCGTCGGGAGCTGGTCCCAGTCGATCCGGCCGAGGTCGACGAGCTTCTTGGCGCTGATGCTGTCGACGACGCCGCCGGCCGTGGTGGTGAGCTTCCCGGCGCGGTAGTCGACGGTGTCGTAGCGGGCCGGGTTGTCCTTGCGCACCACCTTGGCGTGGGCGTTGTCGGAACGGACCGTCATGTCGATGATCGTGGAGCTGCCGGTGCTCGACCGGATGGACTCGACCAGCGCCCGGGCACCGTCCGGGGTCAGCAGGTCGGTGCCGGAGGCGGGCGCGCCGGCGCCGGTGCCGCCCTTGGACGGCGCGGCGGAGGACGGCACGGCGGACGGCGCGGCGGACGGCACCGCCCCGGCGGTCGCGGGGGCCGTCGCGGGGACGGAGGCCCCGGCCGCGGGCGGGTCCTCGCCCCCCTTCCCGTCGAACAGCTTCGGCCCGAACGCCCACCCGAGCAGCCCGACCACCGCCGCCACCGCGACCGCCGCGGTCAGCACCGCCCCGGTCCGCCGCCGCGGGCCCGGGCTGCTCGGGCCGACCTCCTCGGTCGGGGTGTGCGGGAGGGTGCCGCCGGTCTCGGTCCGGCTGTACGGGGGCGGGGAGTTGGTCTCGGTCGGCGAGAAGGCGGGGCTGCCGCCGAGGGTGCCGTCGACGCCCTGCTCGGCGGCGGCGAACAGCCGGTCCAGCCGGGCGGCGTCGGGCCGTTCGGCCGGGTCCCGGGCCAGCAGCGCGAGCAGGGTCGGCCCGAGCACGCCGGAGCGGACCGGCGGCGGCAGCGGCTGGTCGAGGACGGCCGCCAGGGTGGCGATGCTGTTGGCCCGGCGCAGCGGGTGGTGGCCCTCGACGGCGACGTACAGCGTCATGCCGAGCGACCACAGGTCGGAGGCTGGGTCGCCCTCCTGGCCGCGGATCCGCTCGGGGGCGATGTACTCGGGCGAGCCGATCAGCGCGCCGGTGGCGGTCAGGCTGGTGGACTCGCTGAGCGCGGCGATCCCGAAGTCGGTGAGCACCGGCGTGCCGTCGGCGCGCAGCAGCACGTTGCCCGGTTTGACGTCCCGGTGCTGGATCCCGGCGGCGTGCGCGGCGGTGAGCGCGGAGAGCAGGCCGCGGCCGATCCGGGCGGCTTCCTGCGGCGCGAGCGGGCCGCGGCCGATCCGGTCGGCCAGCGAGCCGCCGGGAACCAGCTCCATCACCAGCCAAGGGTGGGCGAGTTCGGGGCTGTCGACGATGTGGTGGATGGTCACCACGTTGGGGTGCTGCAGCCGGGCCAGCGCCCGGGCCTCCCGCAGGACGCGCTCGCGCAGCTCGTACGCGGCCGCCGGGTCGGCGTCCAGCATCGCCGGATCCGGCGGCCGGACCTCCTTCAGCGCCACCTCGCGCTCCAGCAGGGTGTCCCTGGCCCGCCAGACCAGACCCATCCCGCCGCCCCCGAGCCGCGCCAGCAACTCGAAGCGGCCGTCGATCAGTTGGCCGCCCGGCCCCGCTGTCGTCATGCCGCCCATCGTAGGGGCTCGCCCCGACACCCCCCACCGGCGCCCGCCCCCGTTCCCGCACCTCGCCGCCGTGGTGGACGAACGGCCCGCTCCGGCGAACGGCCCGGCCCGATCGGGAGCCCCCGCACCGGCGGGCCGCACCCGGGTGGTCGGACAGTCGGGCAGTCGGACAGCAGGGCGGTCGGGCAGCAGGGCTGACGGGCCGTCAGCCGTGCGCGCGGGGCGGACCGGCCGCGCCCGGGGCGACGGTGCGCGGGAGCGCGGGAGGGTCAGGCGGCAGGCTCGAAGGGGCCGACGGTGAGGTCGCCGCAGACGCTGAGGGTGCCGTTGTCGACGCCGCCGGTGACCTGGACCTGGGACTGCTGGGTGGTGTCGGGCAGGATCACCGCGAGCTTGGAGCCCTGGACGGCGCAGACCAGGCGGCCGGAGGCGCTGCCCTCCGTGTTGACGTCGCTGTAGATCAGCGGGGCGGACGCGGACTTGCCGGGCTGCAGGGTGACGCTGGCGGCGTTGACCCCGCCCTGCCGGACGGCGTCCAGCGGACCGGCCTTGCCCTCGTCGTCGGCGAGCCGGACGCCCGGGAAGCCGGTCAGCGCGCACACCTTGCCGGAGGTGTTCTGGGCCCGGAGCTCGGCCCGCGCCGGCTGCTGCTCGTCGGCCCGCCCGGCGGGGCCGGCCACGGTCAGCTTGACGTCCTGGGCGGTGCACTTCGCGGTGCCGGCCGCCTTGGCGGGGGTGCTGGCGGCGTCCTTGCCCGTGCCCGCGCCGGTGCTCGCGGCGGTGCCCGCGCCGGGGGCGGCAGCGCTGCCGGTGGCGGCGGAGGTGGTCGCGGCGGCGCCGTTGCCGCCGTCGTCGTCGCAGGCCGCGAGGGTGAGCCCGGCGAGGAGGACGGCGGCGGCGGTGGCGGTCAGGCGGGTGATGGTGCGCATGGCGGCGGGTACCTCGGTGGGGTGGGGCGGACGGGGCGGCTCGGAAGCCTTCCCGGCAGTTGTACCGCCCCAAGATCCACAGCCGCGTTCCCCGTCCGTCCCAACCGTGTCACGGACTGCGGGCGCAACGGGCAACGCCGCCCGAAACCGGCGCGGGGCCTGCCCGATGGGGCAGTTCCGGACGCGGCGCCAGAGCGCGGCGCCAGAGCACGGCGTCAGAGCGCGGCGAGCCGGGCCAGCGGACCGGCCGGGTCGGGGAGGGCGCAGGCGGCGCGGACGGCGGCGTCGTGCGCGGCGGCGAGGGCGTCGAGGCGGGCCAGGCGGGTGCGGCCCTGCCGGGAGAGGTGGGCGGTGATCCGGCGGCGGTCCCGGTCGTCGTGGCGGCGGTAGACCTGGCCGGTGTCGGCGAGGGCGTCCACCAGGCGGCTCAGGCTGGCCTGCGGGATCAGCAGGGACTGCGCGAGTTCGCCCATCGGGTGGCCCTGCCCGTCGGCGAGGGCGCGCAGCACCCGCCACTGGTCGACGGTGCAGTCCTCCTCGGCGAGGGTGGCGGCCAGGCCGCCGGTGAGGCGGCGGTGGGCCAGCGCGACGAGTTCGACCAGCAGCGGCGCGGTGGCGGCGGCAGGGTCCGGCCCGGCCGCGTCCGGCGTGGTGGCGTCCGGCCCGGCGGCGTTCGCGGACATCCGGCCTCCCGTTCCGTTCCGATCCGTTGCGATCCGTTGCGATCCCTTGCTGCGGCCCGGCGGGGTTTCCCGGAGCCCGGCGGGACGACCATACTCGCACCGTCGGGGAAGGCGTGAGGAACGGGTGATGCTGGACGCCAGGCTGGTCGATCCGCTCGACGCGCTGCACCTCGGACGGGGGGACGGCGCGTTCCGGGTGGGTCTCGTCGTGCCGCAGTCCGGGACGCTCGGGCTGACCGGCCCGTCCGCGCTGGACGGCGCGCTGCTGGCCGCGCACGAGGTGAACGCCCGGGGCGGGGTGCTCGGCCGCCCGCTGGAGCTGGTGCTGGTGGACGGCGGCGGCGCGCCGCAGCCGGTGGCCGCCGAGGTGCGCCGGCTGCTGGCGGCGGGGGCGCTGGACGCGCTGGCCGGCTGCCACACCAGCGACGTGCACCGGGCGGTGGAGGCGGTGGCCGCCGAGCGGATCGCGTACGTGTTCACCCCGCCGCACGAGGGCGGCTCCCGGCGGCCCGGAGTGCTGTGCACCGGCATCGCCCCGGCCGCCCAACTCGGCCCGGCCATCGGCAGATTGACGGAGCGTCACGGAATCCGCCGGTGGGCGCTGATCGGCAACGACTACATCTGGCCGCGCACCGTGCACCGGGCCGCCGCCCGGCTCGCAACCGGGGCCGGGGCCCGGGTGGTGCTGGAGCGCCGGGTGGCGTTCGGGGCGGTGGAGCGGGCGGTCGAGCCGCTGCTGGACGAGTTGCGCGCCTGCCGCGCGGACGGCCTGCTGCTCAGCCTGATCGGCCGCGACCAGGTGGTGTTCCACCGGGCGCTGCGCCGCAGCGGGTTGGACCGGCGCCTGGTGCGGCTGTCCGGCGCGCTGGAGGAGAACGGCCTGCTGGCCCTGGGCGGCGACGGCACCGGCACGCTGTACGCCGCGATGCCCTCGTTCGCGACCCTGGCCGAAGAGCCCCGCCAACTCCTGGCCGAACGCCACCGCGCACTGTGCGGCCCGTGGGCACCGGTGCTGGACGCGTACGCGGTGGGCCTCTACGACGGCCTGCACCTACTGGCCGCACTGGCCGCCCGCCGGGCACTGGAACCGGCCGGCCTGGTCCGGGCGGCCGCCCCGCTACTGCACGCCGGGCGGCGCAAGGTGCACCTGGCACGGGCCGAGGGCCCGGCCTTCACCGTCCTGCCCTGAACCGTCCCGGACCGTCCCGGCCCGGACCGTCCCGTCCCGAGCCCCCCGCCCCGTCTGTGACCGTGACCGTGACCGTGCGCGATGGTCCCGCGCGCCGAGAAAACCCTTCCATCTGGAAATACTTACCCCTACAGTCTCCCCCACACCCGCTGGCCCGTCACGGAGAGGGAGCACCATGGCCGACACACCCGCGCCGCAGGGCATCGAGAGCTACGGCTACCAACAGGAGTTGCGCCGCTCGCTGACCTTCACCGACCTGCTCGTCTACGGGCTGGTGTTCATGGTGCCGATCGCGCCCTTCGGCATTTTCGGCAGCGTCTTCCAGGGCTCCGGCGGCATGGTCGCGCTGGCGTACGTGCTCGGCATGGTGGCGATGATGTTCACCGCGCTCTCGTACGCCCAGATGTCGCGGGCGTTCCCGATGGCGGGCTCGGTGTACACCTACGCGGGGCGCGGGATCGGTGCGCCGGTGGGCTTCCTGTCGGGGTGGATGATCCTGCTGGACTACGTGCTGGTGCCGGGCCTGCTGTACCTGATCGCCGGGGTGGCGATGAACTCGCTGGTGCCCTCGGTGCCGGTGTGGCTGTGGGTGGTCGGGTTCGTGCTGCTGAACACGGCGGTCAACTACCTGGGCATCGAGACCACCGCCAGGGTCAACAAGGCGGTGCTGGTCGGCGAACTGGTGGTGCTGGCGCTGTTCGTGGTGGTCGGCGTGGTGGCGCTGGCCGACGGCAAGGGGCGGGGCTTCGACTTCACGCCGCTGTACAACGGGCACACCTTCTCCTGGAGCCTGGTGTTCGGCGCGGTGTCGGTCGCGGTGCTCAGCTTCCTCGGCTTCGACGGCATCTCCACCCTCTCGGAGGAGAACCGGGATTCGGCGAAGGCGATCGGCCGGTCGATGGTGGCCGCGCTGCTGCTGGCGGGCACCCTGTTCATCGTGCAGACCTGGGTGGCGTCGCTGCTGGTCACCGATCCGGACTCGCTGGTGGCGAACGGCGACCCGGACGGCACCGCGTTCTACGACGCGGCGCGCACCGCGGCGGGCGGCTGGCTGGCCACCCTGACGGCCGCCGCGACGGCCGTGGCCTGGGGCTTCGCCAACTCCCTGGTGGCCCAGGCGGCGACGTCCCGGCTGCTGTTCGCGATGGCCCGCGACCGCCAGCTGCCGGCCTTCCTGGCCAGGGTGCACCCGACCCGCCGGGTGCCGGTGAACGCGACCCTGCTGACCGCCGGGGTCTCGCTGGTGCTGGGCCTGTACATGTCCTCCCGGGACGACGGGATCACCCTGCTGAGCACCCTGGTCAACTTCGGCGCGCTGACCACCTTCCTGGTGCTGCACGTCGCGGTGGTCGTGCACTACCTGGTGCGCAACCGCAGCCGGGACTACTGGCGGCACCTGATCGCGCCGGCGCTGGGCTTCGCGATCCTGGCGTACGTGGTGGTCAACGCGAACATCGCGGCGCAGCGGCTCGGCTTCGTCTGGCTGCTGGTCGGCGCGGTCGTGCTGACCGGGCTGGTCGTCACCGGCCGCACGCCGAAGCTGTCCGTCGCCACCCCCGAGCACACCGCCGGGAACACCACTGAGCCCACCGTCGGGAACGCCGCCGAGCACACCGCCGGAAACGTCACCGGGAGCGCCGCCGAGAGCGCCACCGAGCACACCGCCGAGGAGACCCCGTGAGCCTGCCCGAGCCCGTCCGCCTGTCCCCCGGCCCGGAGGACTGGGCCTACACCTTCGGCGGCCGGCCGCCGCTGACCACCGTCCGACCGGGCAGCGTCGTGGAGTTGACCACCGAGGACTGTTTCGGCGGCAAGGTGCGCGGCGTGGACGACCTGCCCAGCCGGGTGTGCGTCTTCCCGTACCTCAACCCGGTGACCGGGCCGATCGCGGTGGCGGGCGCCGAGCCGGGGGACGTGCTGGCGGTGCACTTCGTGGAGATCACCCCGGCCCGGGAGCACGGCTTCTCCAGCACCTTCCCGCACTTCGGGGCGCTGACGGCCACGCACCAGACGGCGATGCTGCACCCGGCGCTGGAGGAGCGGGTCTGGGTGTACGACCTGGACGTGGCGGCGGGCCTGTGCCACTTCCGGGCCCGCAACAGCGACCTCACCGTCGCGCTGCCGCTGGACCCGATGCACGGGACGGTCGGGGTGGCCCCGGCGGCGGGCGAGGTGCTGGCCTCGATCACGCCGGGCGCGCACGGCGGCAACCTGGACACGCCCGAGATGCGGGCCGGGACGACCGCGTACTTCGGTGTGAACGTGGACGGCGGGCTGCTGGCGATCGGCGACGGGCACGCCCGGCAGGGCGAGGGCGAGGTGTGCGGGACGGCGGTGGAGGCGGCGATGCGCACCACCGTGATCGTCGACCTGGTGAAGGGCGGCGGCCCGGCCTGGCCCCGGTTGGAGAACGACGACTTCCTGATCAGCACCGGCTCGGCCCGCCCGCTGGAGGACGCGTTCCGGATCAGCCAGCACGACCTGGTCGGCTGGACGGCCGACCTGCTCGGCCTGGACCAGTTGGACGCGTACCAGCTGGTCAGCCAGACCGGGCTGGCCCCGGCGGCGAACGTCTGCGACACCAACTACACGATGGCCGCCAAGCTGCCGAAGTCCGTGCTGGGCCGGGTCCGGGCGTACGACGGCCTGCACGAGCGGCTGCGGGCGGCCGCGGCGGCGTACCTGCGGCACCGGTGACGCCCCGGGCCGGTCGGATCTGCGATCGTTGCAGGTGAAGGCACACGCGCGCGTGTGCGAACCCACCGCAGAGGAGCAGTAGTCGTGATCTTCATCGCCGTGAAGTTCACCGTCCGGCCCGAGCACAGCGCGAGCTGGATCGAGCGGGTCGAGGAGTTCACCTCCTCGACCCGCGCCGAGGAGGGAAACGTCTTCTTCGAGTGGTCCCGCAGTGTCGACGACCCGCACCAGTACGTGCTGCTGGAGGCGTTCCGGGACGGCGAGGCGGGCGCCCGGCACGTGGAGTCGGAGCACTTCAGGACCGCGATGGCCTGGATGCCCGACTTCATCACCCGCACCCCGGAGATCGTCAACGTCGAGGTCCCCGGCACCGGTTGGAGCGCGATGGCGGAGCTCAGCC
>NZ_JBHUWH010000381.1:0-7615 GCF_042670125.1 Kitasatospora sp. NPDC057198
GCTGCCGTCCGTCCCCGGCACGTCCTGCCGTCCCGCCGTCCCGCCGCTAGGCCGCGCCCGCGCCGGTCAGCGCCCGCACCTCCAGCTCCGCAAAGCCGTCCTCGTCCGCCTTCTCCCGGTCCAGGACGGTGCCCAGCCAGCCGGCCAGGAAGCCGAGCGGGATGGAGACCAGCCCGGGGTTCTCCAGCGGGAACCAGTGGAAGTCGACGCCGGGCAGCACCGAGGTCCTCGCGCCGGAGACGACCGGCGAGAACAGCACCAGCAGCACCGCCGGGACGAGGCCGCCGTACACCGACCAGACCGCGCCGCGGGTGGTGAACCGCTTCCAGAACAGCGAGTACAGCAGGGTCGGCAGGTTCGCCGAGGCGGCCACCGCGAAGGCCAGGCCGACCAGGAACGCGACGTTGAGCTTCTGCGCGAACAGGCTGAGCACGATCGCCAGCCCGCCGATCACCACGGCGGAGATCCGGGCCGCGATGACCTCCTCGCGCTCGGAGACCTGCCGCTCCTCGGGCCGCCGCCAGGCCCGCGCGTACAGGTCGTGGGCGAAGGCCGCGGAGGAGGCCAGGGTGAGGCCGGCGACCACGGCGAGGATGGTGGCGAAGGCGATCGCGGAGATCACCGCGAACAGCAGCAGGCCCCAGGTGGAGTCCGGCCCGCCGCCGAGGTCCAGGGCAAGCAGCGGGACGGCCGTGTTGCCCGCGGAGTTCGCCGCCTTGACCGACTTCGCGCCGACCACCGCGCCGGCCCCGAGGCCGAGCACGATCGCCATCAGGTAGAAGCAGCCGATCAGGCCGATCGCCCACATCGTGGAGCGCCGCGCGGCCCGCGCCGTGGGCACGGTGTAGAAGCGGCTGAGGATGTGCGGCAGGCCGGCGGTGCCGAGCACCAGCGCCAGGCCGAGGCTGACGAAGTCGAGCCGGCTGATCAGGCTGGACCCGTACTTCAGGCCGGGCTGCAGGTACCGGTCGCCGACGCCGCTGTGCTGCGCGGCGGTGCGCATCAGCGCGCCGACGTCGCCGTGGAAGCGGGCCAGCACCAGCACCGTGAGCAGCACCGAGCCGACGATCAGCAGGAACGCCTTGACGATCTGGATCCAGGTGGTGGCGCGCATGCCGCCGACCGTCACGTAGACGATCATCAGGCCGCCGACGCCGACGATGGTCCAGCCCTTGGCGGCGCCGCTGTCGGTGCCGAGCAGCAGCGCGACCAGGCTGCCCGCGCCGACCATCTGCGCGATCAGGTACATCAGGGTGACGACCATCGACGCCAGGCCGGCCGCGGCGCGCACCGGGCGCTGGCGCATCCGCAGCGCCAGCACGTCGGCCAGGGTGTAGCGGCCGGCGTTGCGGACGAGTTCGGAGACCAGCATCAGCACGACCAGCCAGGCGACCAGGAAGCCGATGCTGTAGAGCACGCCGTCGTAGCCGTAGAGCGCGATCAGGCCGGTGACGCCGAGGAAGGAGGCGGCCGAGAGGTAGTCGCCGGAGAGGGCGAAGCCGTTCTGCAGCGGCGAGAAGTCGCGGCCGCCGGCGTAGAAGTCCTCCGCGGCGTGGCCGCGGCGGCCGACCCAGACGGTGATGGTCAGGGTGACGGCGACGACGACGGCGAACAGCGCGATCGCGAGGCCGTGGCTGGGGTGTGGGGTCATCGCAGTTGGTCCTGGGTGTCCCAGCGCAGCTCGAGGGCGGCTCGGTCGCGCTTGGTGCGGGCGTTTCGGGCGTAGAGCCAGGTGAGGACGAAGGTGGAGGCGAACTGGCCGAGGCCGAGCAGCCAGGCCAGGTTGAGCGGCCCGGCGACCTGCCTGCTCATCAGGTCCGGCGCGAACGCCTGGGCGGCGACGAACAGCAGGTACCAGGCCAGGAACCCGGCGCTGGCCGGGAACACGAACGACCGGTAGCCACGCCGGATCTCCTGGAAGGCGTCACTGTCCTGGACGCTCCGGTAGACCTCCCGTCCGACCCGTTCCTCCGGCGGCGCCGGCTCCGCGGTCCGCCGCTGCGCCACCACCCTGGGCCGGGAGGCGGCCGCGGCCCACCAGTCGACTCTCTCCTGCTGTGCCACAGCCGACACCTCATCATTTCGGTCACTACGACCGAACCATGATGGAGCGTCACAAACCACACGGCGCAACCCGTGCAGATACGTTCACCCGAACCAGTTACGCGGACCTAGGTTTACGAACCGTCGGAAATTCCATGCTTGAAGGCGTACGCCACGGCCTGCGCGCGGTCCCGTACCGCTGTCTTGGCGAAAAGGTTGTTGATATGGGTTTTCACCGTCGCGGGGCTGACGAACAACCTTTCCGCGATCTCCGCGTTGGACAGTCCGGCGGCGATCAGCGCCAGCACCTCGGCCTCCCGCTGGGTCAACCCGTCGGGCAGCACGGGGCGTTGGACCGGCGCGGACGCGGGCGCGGGCACCGGCGCGGGCTCCGGGGCGGACGCGGGTGCGGGCTGCGCCGCGCCCGACAGCCGCTCCAGCAGCCGCAGTTGGACCTGCGGGGAGAGCCCGGCCGCGCCCGAGCGGACGTCGGCGACGGCGCGGGCGATCTCCTCCGCGCCGGCGTCCTTGGTGAGGAAGCCGCGCGCCCCGGCCTGCAGCGCGGAGAACAGCGAGTCGTCGTCGGCGTAGGTGGTGAGCACCACCACCTCGGTGCCGGGGTGCCCGGCGCGGATCCGGCGGGTGGCCTCCACCCCGTCGCAGCGCGGCATCCGCAGGTCCATCAGCACGACGTCGGGGGCGTGTTCGGCGACCAGCCGCAGCGCCTCCTCGCCGTCCGGCGCGGAGCCGACCACGGTGATGCCCGGCAGCAGGCCGAGCAGCATCACGATCCCCTCCCGCACCACGGTCTGGTCGTCGGCGACCACCACCCGGATCGGTCCGTCCGTCATGCCGGCACCCGCAGCAGCACGCGCCACCCTCCCTCCTCGGGGCCCGCCAGCAGTTCGCCGCCGAGCAGTTCCGCGCGTTCGCGCATCCCGAGCAGACCGTACCCGCTCCCGCTGTCCCCCAGCACGGGGTGCGCCCCGCGCGGGGCCGCGGAGTTGCGCACCCGCAGCTCCACCTCCCCCTCCCGGTAGGCGAGCAGGACGTCCACCCGGCCGCCGGGCGCGTGCTTGCGGGCGTTGGTCAGCGCCTCCTGGGCGACCCGGCGCACCGCGAGCCCGGCCTCGGCGGGCAGCGGGCGCGGGACGCCGTCGACGGCCAGCTCGGCCCCGGCCCCGGCGGCCAGCTCGGCCACGAACTCGGCGACGGGGGTGAACTCGCCGCGCAGCGCGGACAGCGCCTGCCGGGTCTCGGCCAGGCCGTCCTGGGCCATCCGCCGGGCGGCGACCACCCGTTCGCGGACCTCGGCCCGCTCGGCCCCGGCGTCCAGCATCAGCCGGGCCGCCTCCAGGTGCACCAGTTGCGCGGAGAGGCTGTGCGCGAGCACGTCGTGGATCTCCCGGGCGATCCTGGCCCGTTCGGCGAGCGCCGCGCTCTCCGCCCGCGCGGCCTGCGCGGCCCGTTCCTGGGCGAGCAGGGCGCGCTGCGCGGAGCGGGCCTGGCTGTCCAGCCGCAGCAGGTAGCCGAGCAGGCCCATGCCGCCCGCGACGGCCAGCATGGCCAACAGCGAGTCGTGCGAACCGAGGCCGTAACTCGCGATCGCCGCACCGGCGGTGGCCAGTCCGGCGGCCAGCGGCAGCCGGATCACCGCGAGCACCGCGAGCCCGCACCAGATCACCGAGGCCAGGGTGTCGGCCCCGCCCCCGTGGGCCAGTCCGGCGGTGGCCAGCAGTCCGGCGGCGCAGCCCAGCGCGGGCCACAGCCGCCGGGCCCGGCAGGCGAAGTACCAGCCGGTGAACAGGCCGGCCGCGGCCGTGATCCAGCCGATCGGCGGCAGCAACCGCCAGCCGGAGTACCGGTGTTCGGCGAAGGTGCCGAACATCACGGCGCCCAGCATCGCGGTCCGGCCGAAGAGGGACAGCGTGATCCGGGCCCGCGAGCTGCGTTCCCTGATCGGGACGTCCCCGGCGGGCCACCGGGTCCAGCGTTCCAGTGTGCTCACCGGACGATCCTCTCAACAGCGGTGCCGCCGGACTCGGTCGGAGTCCGGCGGCGCCTTCGCGACGTGCCGTCAGGCGGCCAGGGCGTGCCCGCCGTCCAGCTGCCGGGCCCGCCACTGCACGGCCGCCGAGCGGACCAGCAGCAGCAGGCCGAGCGAGAGCAGCAGCACGCTGCCGGACTGGTGGACGTGCAGCGCGGCGCCCAGCCCGTACCAGGCGGCCCGGACGAGGAGCGCGCCGACCCAGGCGAACGCGGTGGCGCGGGTGCCCCTGCTCCACAGCGAGCCGTCGGCCTCGCGCCAGATCCGCACCGTCCAGCCCCAGACGCAGCCCATCCCGGCGGTGGTGAGCATCGAGCCCGCCACCAGCAGGGCGGCCGCAATCCGGTGGTGCGGGTCGATCAGCACCGGGTCGCGCAGCGCGACGACGGCGAGCACCAGCGGGACGATCCAGAAGCGGCGCTCGGTGTCCAACCGGCGGGCCCGCAGCTGCCGGCCCACCACCAGGACGATCACGGCGACGGCGATCAGGACATCGGACAGGGCGGTCATCTCAGTGCCTCCAGGCGGGGTGTTCTCGACACCCAGAACGCTACGGAGCGCGAGCCCGCCGGTCCTCGGAGCGCGGGTTGATCCCGCACGCCGAGGGGCTCTCCACCCGGGGGTGGAGAGCCCCTCGGCCCGGCCCGCTCAGGCGTCGATCCGGGACCTGTCCAGGGTGGCCGCCGAGTCGACGATGAACTCGCGCCGCGGCGCGACGTCGTTGCCCATCAGCAGGTCGAAGGTCTTCTCCGCGGACTCCAGGTCGCCCAGGTTGATCCGGCGCAGGATCCGGAACCGCGGGTCCATGGTGGTCTCGGCCAGCTGGTCGGCGTCCATCTCGCCGAGGCCCTTGTAGCGCTGGATCGGGTCCTTCCAGCGCAGCCCCTTGCCCTGGAACTGCAGCAGCGTGCGCCGCAGTTCGGAGTCGGAGTAGGTGTAGTGGTACTTCTCCTGGCCGCGCTTGGGGTTGGTCAGCTCGATCCGGTGCAGCGGCGGCACCGCGGCGAACACCCGGCCCTGCTCGACCATCGGCCGCATGTAGCGGTGGAACAGCGTCAGCAGCAGGGTGCGGATGTGCGAGCCGTCGACGTCGGCGTCGGCCATGAAGATGACCTTGCCGTAGCGGGCCTGGTCGATGTCGAACGTCCGCCCCGAGCCCGCCCCTATCACCTGGATGATCGAGGCGCACTCGGCGTTCTTGAGCATGTCGCTCACGGACGCCTTCTGGACGTTCAGGATCTTGCCGCGGATCGGCAGCAGCGCCTGGAACTCGGAGTTGCGGGCCAGCTTGGCGGTGCCGAGCGCGGAGTCGCCCTCGACGATGAACAGCTCGCTGCGGTCCACGTCGTCACTGCGGCAGTCGGCCAGCTTGGCGGGCAGCGAGGAGGTCTCCAGCGCGGTCTTCCGGCGCTGCGCCTCCTTGTGCTGCCGGGCCGCGACCCTGGTCCGGGCGGCCGCGACGACCTTCTCCAGCACCGCCCTGGCCTGCAGCTTCTCGTCCTTCTTGGCGGAGGTCAGGAACGCCTTCAGCTCCTTGGCGACCACCGCGGCGACGATCCGGTTGGCCGCCGAGGTGCCGAGCACCTCCTTGGTCTGCCCCTCGAACTGCGGCTCGGCCAGCCGGACGGTGATGACCGCGGTCAGGCCCTCCTGGGCGTCGTCCTTGGTGACGTCGTCCTCGGCGACCCGCAGCAGCTTGGCGGCCCGCAGCGCCTCGTTGACGGTCTTGGCGAGCTGCCGCTCGAAGCCGGTGACGTGGGTGCCGCCCTTGGGGGTGGAGATGATGTTGACGAAGGAGCGCTGGGTGGTGTCGTAGCCGGCGCCCCAGCGCAGCGCGATGTCCACCCCGAGCTCGCGGGTGACCTCGGTGGGGGTCATGTGCCCGAGCTCGTCGAGCACCGGGACGGTCTCCTTGAAGGTGCCCTCGCCGCGCAGCCGCAGCACGTCGGAGATCGGGCGGTCGGGGGCCAGGAACTCGCAGAACTCGCTGATCCCGCCGTCGTAGCGGAAGGTCTCCTCGGCGACCTGCTCGCTCTCGGTGAGCCGCTCGTCGCGCACCACGATGGTCAGGCCGGGCACCAGGAAGGCGGTCTGCCGGGCCCGGCTGTGCAGCGACTCCAGCGAGAGCCGGGCGTCCTTGAGGAAGATCTGCCGGTCCGCCCAGTACCGGATCCGGGTGCCGGTGCGGGTCTTGGCGAACTTGCCCCGCTTGGTCATACCGCTGCCGGGCTCGAACTTCGCGTCCGGCCCCTCCCCCGCGTACGCGCCGGGGGTGCCGCGCCGGAAGCTGATCGCGTGGGTGGCGCCGGAGCGGTCCACCTCCACGTCCAGCCGGGCGGACAGCGCGTTGACCACCGAGGCGCCGACGCCGTGCAGGCCGCCGGAGGCCGCGTACGAGCCGCCGCCGAACTTGCCGCCCGCGTGCAGCTTGGTCATCACCACCTCGACGCCGGACAGCCCGGTCTTGGGCTCGACGTCCACCGGGATGCCGCGGCCGTTGTCGCGGACCTCGACCGAGCCGTCCTGGTGCAGCAGCACCTCGATCCGGTCGCAGAACCCGCCCAGCGCCTCGTCCACCGAGTTGTCGATGATCTCCCACAGGCAGTGCATCAGGCCGCGGCTGTCGGTCGACCCGATGTACATGCCCGGCCGCTTGCGGACCGCCTCCAGGCCCTCCAGGACGAGCAGATGCCGCGCGGTGTAGTCGGACCCGCCCTCACCGGTCACCAGAGAGGACGGGCCGGTCTTTTCTCCACTCACGCTCTGCACTCCTCCATGACGTTGACGGACACCCCCGCATGCTCTCAGCAACTGAGATCCGGGCCGCTGGGGTCCGCGCGCTTTGTACGCGCTACGCGAACAAGGTTCCCGCCCCGGGGGCGGTTCCCAGCCTGCCATCTCCTGCCGACACCACGGGTCCTGGCGGATCCGGGCGGCCGGGGAGGGCTGCGGAGCTGCTGCGATGCGGTCCAACTGGTTCCAGGACGGGGCTTATGCTCCAACCCAGCGGAGGATTATGCTACGCGGACCTCGCACCCCGGCCCGATCGGGCGTTCGAGGTGATCGGCCGGCCGCGGGAATCGGTACGCATGAACCATCGTTGCCCGGGGCACGTCCTCATCAGAGACGACGGCAGAATCCTCAAAGAGAAAAGCCACGAGCGGGAACGAATTCGACCTGGTTGGATGTTGATCCTGGTACACAGCTCGTCGAGCTAGAGAAGAGGCGACGTGACTACTGTTCTGACCCCTGCGAGCCCGCTCACCGCGGCAGACCGCTGCGACCGTTGCGGCGCTCAGGCTTACCTGCGCGTCGTCCTCTCCAGCGGCGGAGAGCTGCTGTTCTGCGCCCACCACGGGCGCAAGTTCGAGCCCGAGCTCAAGAAGATCGCCGTGGAGATACACGACGAGAGCGACCGCCTCTCCGGCACCCCTGCGGTTGCGGAGGACGGGGAGCGCTGACGCTCCCACTGCTCTCCCGAGCTGCCTGAGCGGCCGGGCGGCCCACCCTTCCCAGGGGCGGGCC
>NZ_JBHUWH010000382.1:0-7615 GCF_042670125.1 Kitasatospora sp. NPDC057198
GTGCCGGGCCCCGCGCGCGGACGGTCACTCGCCCGCGGCGGTGTCCTCCGCGAAGCGGACCAGGGTGCGCACCGCGCTCGCGGTGCCGCCCTTCGGGGTGTAGCCGTGCGGGCCGCCCTCGTTGAACGCCGGGCCGGCGATGTCCAGGTGCGCCCAGGAGATGCCCTCGGCGACGAACTCCTGCAGGAACAGGCCGGCCACCAGGCCGCCGCCCATCCGCTCGCCCATGTTCGCCAGGTCCGCGACGGTCGACTCGACCATGCCCTTGCGCAGGTCGGCCGGCAGCGGCATCGGCCAGGACGCCTCGCCCACCGCGCCCGCGGTCTCGTGCAGGCGGGTGCGCAGCGCCTCGTCGTTGGCCATCACGCCGAAGGTGCGGGTGCCCAGCGCCAGCACCATCGCGCCGGTCAGGGTCGCCACGTCGACGATCACGTCCGGCTGCTCCTCGCCGGCCCGGACGATCGCGTCGGCCAGCACCAGCCGGCCCTCGGCGTCGGTGTTCAGCACCTCGACGGTCTTGCCGCCGTACATCCGCAGCACGTCGCCCGGACGGGTCGCCGAACCGGACGGCATGTTCTCCGCCAGCGCCAGCCACGCCGTCACGTTGACCTGCAGGCCCAGCCGCTTGGCGGCGACCACGGCGGCGAACACCGCGGCGGCGCCCGACATGTCGCACTTCATGGTCTCGTTGTGGCCGGCCGGCTTCAGCGAGATGCCGCCCGAGTCGTAGGTGATGCCCTTGCCGACGAAGGCCAGCGACGCCTTCGCCTTCGGGTGGGTGTACGCCACCTTCACCAGCCGGGGCGGGTTCGCCGAGCCGACGCCCACGCCCAGGATGCCGCCGAAGCCGCCCTTGGCCAGCGCCTTCTCGTCCAGCACCTCGACCTTCAGGCCGTGTTCCTTGCCCGCCGCTTGCGCGATCGCGGCGAAGGACTTCGGGTTCAGGTCGTTCGGGGCGGTGTTGACCAGGTCGCGGGCCCGGTTCATCTCCTCGCCGATCGCCGCGGCGCGCTCCACGGCGGCCTTGGCGTCCTTCGAGCCCTTGCGCTCCACCAGCAGCACCAGTTCGGCGACCGGGGCCTTGGCCACCTCGCCCTTGTAGCTGCCGAAGGAGTACGAGCCGAGCAGGCCGCCCAGCGCGACCGCCTCGACCTCCTCGGCGGAGACCGCCGGCAGCGCCAGCGCGACCTTCTTCGCCCCGGCCAGCGTGCGGGCGGCGACACCGGCGGCCTTGCGCAGTTCCTCGGCGCCGAACGCGCCCTCGGGAGCCGTCCCCAGGCCCACGGCCAGCACCAGCGGCGCCTTGGCCCCGGCCGGAGCGGGGAGCTTGACCGCCTCACCCTCGGCGCCGGTGGCGCCCAGGGTGGTGAGGACCTCGGCCAGCTTGCCCTCGAACGCCTCGGTGACCGCCTCGGCGCCCGGGGCGACGACCAGGCCCTTGGGGCCCTTCGCCACACCGACCACCAGGGCGTCCGCCCGCAGGCTCACGGCGGAAGAGGTGCTCACAGACAGTGCAGTCACGACAAATGCGTCCTGTTCTTTCGCGGTCCACAGCCGGTGACGGCTCCGTTGCCGACCGGCAGAACACCAGGCGGACTCCGCGGAGAGACGGGGCACACGGCCAGGGTGCTCACCGCATGGTAGTCCGCATGCTGGGATCCCGCCGCCCCGCCTACCCCGTGCACGAACCGCCGCCGCCCGTGACGGAGCGTGAGTTCGTGCACGGTACGGGAGTTGACGCACCCTCACAGCACGGCGGCCGCCACCAGCACCGCCGTCGCCGCGGTCTCCACCAGCGCGCCCAGCACGTCCCCGGTCACCCCGCCGAACCGGCGCACGCACCGCCGCAGCAGCCCGCCCGCGGCCAGCACCCCGCACAGCACCGCGACCCCCAGCTGCCAGCGCAGCGCCGCCGCCGCCCCGGCCACCACCAGCGTCACCGCCACCGCCGCCCCCGGACGCACCGTGGCGGCCACCACCGCCCCCAGCCCGCCCGGCCGGGCCGCCGGCACCGACCGCAGGCACCCCCAGGCCAGCGCCGCCCGCCCCGCGGTCGCGGCCACCGCCGCCGCCAGCGCCCCGCGCACCGGCGACACCCCGAACTGCCCGGCCAGCGCCGCGATCTGAGCCAGCACCAGCAGCACCAGCGTCAGCACGCCGAACGGGCCGATGTCCGACTGCTTCATGATCCGCAACGCGTCCCCGGCCGGCTTCCCGCTGCCCAGCCCGTCCGCGACGTCCGCCACCCCGTCCAGGTGCAGTCCCCGGGTCAGCGCCGCGCCCACCGCCACCGCGGCCTCCCCGCCCAGCAACCCCCCGCCGCGCCACGCCGCCAGCGCACCCGCCGCCCCGGCCGACACCCCCACCACCAGCCCCACCAGCGGCGCCAGCACCATCGCCGCCCCGCCCGCACCCCGGTCCCACCGGTGCACCCGCACCCGCAGCACCGTCAACGTCCCGAACCCGAACCGCACCCCCGCCCCCGCCAACGCGAACCCGCCGCCCTCCCCGGCGGACCGCGCGGAGCCGGAAGCCGCCGACGTCGAGCCCTCTCCCGAGAGCCCGTCCGCGCCTTCGACCCGCGGCTGTCCGGGTCCGTCGCCCGTTCCCCGCCCCGCCGGGGGCGCGGGGAACTGCGCGGGTCCGGAAGACACCGACGTCGGGCCCTCTTCCGAGAGCCCCTCCCCCTCACCGGCGGCTCCCGGCTGCGCGTGCTGCTCGCCCACCGGGGTCAGTAGCGGTCCAGCAGGTCCGCCGCCGTCGGCAGCTTGGCCGGCGCCCGCGGCGGGAGCGGCTTCGCGCTCGGCACGGCGGCCGGCTCGGCGAGGGTGTCGCCGGCGGCCTGGAGCAGCGGGAGGGCCAGCACCGCGCCGACGCCCTCGCCCATGGTGACGCCCGCGTCCTGCAGCGGCGTCAGGGTCAGCCGGTCGTACGCCTTGGCCTGGGCGGGTTCGCCGGTGAGCGCGGCGGCCCGCCACCACTCGGGGGCCCGGAAGGCGATCCGCTGGGCGACCAGCGCGCAGGCGGCCGAGACCACCCCGTCCAGGACGACCGGGAGCTTGCGGACGGCGGCCTGCAGCAGGAAGCCGGTGATCGCGGCGAAGTCGGCGCCGCCGGAGGTGGCGAGCAGCGCGAGCTGGTCGCCGAGGACCGGGCGGGCCCGGCGCAGCGCGTCCCGGACGGTGGCGCACTTGACCATCCAGGTGCGGTCGTCGACGCCCGAGCCGCGGCCGGTGACGGCGGCGGCGTCGGTGCCGCACAGCGCGCCGATCAGTACGGCGGCCACCGTGGTGGAGCCGACCCCGAGGTCGCCGAGCAGCACCAGGTCGGTGCCGGCGTCGGCCTCCTCGTCGGCCACGGCCATGCCGGCCCGGAACGCCCGGACGGCGTCCTCGGTGCTCAGCGCGTCCTCGACATCGATCCGCCCGGAGCCGCGGCGCACCCGGTGCCGGACGACCTCCTCGGGGAACTCGT
Organism: Kitasatospora sp. NPDC057198; assembly: GCF_042670125.1. Lineage (NCBI taxonomy): Bacteria > Bacillati > Actinomycetota > Actinomycetes > Kitasatosporales > Streptomycetaceae > Kitasatospora > Kitasatospora sp. NPDC057198. The sequence goes on from NZ_JBHUWH010000382.1 coordinate 3,475, forward strand.
TCGGGTCGGCGTCCACGGCGACGTCGACCACCCGGACGTCCGCGCCGTAGCGGCGGGCCAGCACCGCGACCGGCGCGGTGCCGTCCAGCACGGCCCGGACGCGGTCGGCGGTGCCGCCGCGGGGCTCCAGGGTGGAGATGCCGAGCGAGGCGACGCCGTGGTCGGCGGCGAACAGCAGCACCCGGGCACCGGTCAGCGGGCGGAGCTGCTCCTCGCCCCGGGCGGACGCCAGCCAGCTGCCCAGCTCCTGGAGCCGGCCCAGGCCGCCGCGCGGCACGGCGAGTTGCTGCCAACGCTCCTCGGCGCCGCGCCGCGCACCCTCGTCGGGCCGTTCGACGAGCGAGGAGAAAGTGTCGAGATCCACGGTGGTGTCCATCGCTCGGCAATCTACACGGACACCGCTTTGACGGTCAGCACCTGTCCGGCGACCACCAGCAGCACCTGCTCGGAGGCGTCGGCCACCGCCATGTTGAGCCGCCCCAGGGTGTCCCGGAAGCGCCGGCCGGCGGCGGTGGCGGGCACCACGCCCATGCCGACCTCGTTGGAGACCGCGACCGCCTCCCGGCCCGTCGCGGCCCAGGCCGCGGCCAGCGCCGCGCAGCGCGCCTCCACCGCCTCCTGCCCGCCGCCCAGCCACACCGCGTCGTCCCAGGCCCCGCACTCGTCCATGACGGCGGTCAGCCACAGCGCCAGGCAGTCGATCAGCACCGGCGCCGGGTCGGAGCGGTCGGCCAGCACCTCCTCCAGCGCGCAGGTCTCGGCGGTGCGCCAGGACGCGGGGCGCCGGGCCCGGTGCAGGTCGACCCGGCGGGCCCAGTCGGCGTCGCCGTCCCGGGTGCCGGAGGTGGCCACGTACAGCACGTCGGGGCGGTCGGCGAGCAGCAGCTCGGCCCGGGTGGACTTGCCGGAGCGGGCGCCGCCGAGGAGCAGGGTGCGGGGGAGAGCCATGCGATCATCCTGCCGGACGGAGCTTCGCCCCCGGGCCGGGTGGGCACGCTACCGTCACGATCCCAGTGGCACGACTCGCGGAGGAGCCCGGCATGGTGTGGACCTGGCGGTACGAGAAGAACGACGGCACCGTGGTGGAGCCGGCGAACGGCGCCGAGGAGTTCTCCAGCCAGGGCGACGCCGAGTCCTGGATCGGCGAGGAGTGGAAGACGCTGCTGGAGGACGGGGTGGACCGGGTGGTCCTGGTCGAGGACGGGCGGGACGTCTACCCGATGAGCCTGCACGAAGCCTGAGCGGCGGCCCCCGCCGGCCCGGAGCACCGGCCCCACCGACCCGGGCCGGCCGCCGGGGCCCGCCCGCCGCCGGGCGTCACTTCCCGGCGACGACGTGCAGCAGCGCGGCGACCTGCCGGTAGGGGTCCTGCTTGCCGGCCCGCTCCTCGGCGTCCAGCAGCTGGGCGAGCTGCCGCCCGTCGACCGGGGCGGCCTCGTCCGGCATGGCGTCGGTGAAGACCCGCACCCCGTACCAGTGGCGGACCGGGACGGCGAAGCCGGCCAGCGTGCCGGAGAGTTCGGCGAGCCGGTCGGCGCGGGCGGGCAGGCCGAGCCGGTTGGTGTAGCGGGTGGAGTCGAAGGACTCCTGGCAGGCCCGCCAGTCGCCCATCAGCCCGGCCCGCATGGCCAGCGCGTCGCCGTTGCGGACCAGCAGCGAGAGCAGCCCGCGGGGGGCCAGGATGCGGGCCACCGAGGCGAGCATCGGCTCCGGGTCCGGCAGGTACATCAGGGCGCCGTGGCAGAGCACCAGGTCGAAGCTGCGCGGCCCGAACCAGCGCCCCACCTGGTGGCCGTCGCCGGTGAGCAGCTGGACGCGCTCGCGGACCTCCGGCGGTTCGGCGGCCAGCGCCCGGTGGGCGAGGCCCAGGGTGGCCGGGTCGGGGTCGATGCCGGTGACGAAGTGCCCGGCCCGGGCCAGCCGCAGCGCCTGGACGCCCTCGGCACAGCCGACGTCCAGCACCCGCAGCGCGACGCCGCGGGTGAGCTGCTCGGCCAACTGCCGGGTGACCAGCTCCTGGCGGACCAGGTTGTGCAGCCCGCCGTGCCGCTCCAGCCACTCGCCGGCCCCGCTGTGGTACGGCCCGCCGCGGGCCGGCAGCCGCCCGTGCCGGCCCTGCGGCTGGTACCCGTACCCGTACTGCGGGGGGATGCCCGGGGCGCCGAAGGCCCCGACCGGCTGCTGCGCGGGCGGGGCCCAGTAGGGCGGAACGGCTTCCGCGGTCAGGGCCGCTCGCCCCGCTTGACCATCGGCTTGGGCAGCCGCAGCCGGCGCATCTGCAGGGTGCGCATCAGGCCGTACATCACCGCGCCGCGGGTGTCCTCGTTCGGGAAGCGCCGGGCCAGGCCCTTGCGCAGCTGGAAGCCGATCCGGACGAAGTCCAGGATGACCACCACGAAGAAGACCATGAACAGCAGCGTGGAGAGCAGCTGCAGGTAGTTGACCTTGGTGATGCTGAGCACCAGCACCACGACCGCGTACGGCAGGAAGAACTCGGCCGCGGCCCACCGGGAGTCGATGAAGTCGCGGACGTAGCGCCGCACCGGCCCCTTGTCGCGCGGCGGCAGGGCGCGCTCGTCGCCCGCCAGCAGCGCGGTGCGCTGCTTCTCGCGCTCCACCCGGATCCGCTGGCGGGCCTGCTTGGCGGCCTCCTTGCGGTCCTTCGGGACGGTGACCCGGGTCTTCCGGTGGGCCTCGGCCTCACTGCGCTTGGGCGTGGGCCGGCCCTTGGGGGCCTGCGGGTCGCGGGACGGCCGCTCGTCCTCCTGCGTCATGGTGACGGTGGAGGAGGAGGCGGCGGATTCATCAGAGCGGCGTCGAAACACACTCCCAGCGTACGGGTTGACCGGGGCCTTTCCGGCGCGACCCCGGACGCGAACCGATATCGATCGTGAGGACGATGCCGAACGCCCGCTTGCTGTAGCAGCATTGTTGCAGGCTGGTGCACTGCGCCGGTGGCCTCACCGCGCATACACTCGACCTGTCACGAGACGCAAACCCAGGCCCGAAGAAGGGGGCTATCGAGGCCCATGAGCGACGGAATCATGAAGCGTATGGGGCTGATCTTCCGCTCCAAGGCGAACAAGGCCTTGGACCGGGCGGAGGACCCGCGCGAAACGCTCGACTACTCCTACCAGAAGCAGCTGGAACTGCTGCAGAAGGTGCGCAGGGGCGTCGCCGACGTGGCCACCTCCCGCAAGCGCCTGGAACTCCAGCTGACCCAGCTCCAGCAGCAGTCCGCGAAGTACGAGGACCAGGGCCGCAAGGCGCTCTCCCTCGGCCGCGAGGACCTCGCCCGCGAGGCGCTCAGCCGCAAGGCCAACCTGCAGTCCCAGATCACCGACCTGGAGACGCAGTACCAGGCCCTGCAGGGCGAGGAGGAGAAGCTCACGCTCGCCTCCCAGCGCCTGCAGGCCAAGGTGGACGCCTTCCGCACCAAGAAGGAGACCATCAAGGCCACCTACACCGCGGCCCAGGCGCAGACCCGGATCGCCGAGTCCTTCTCCGGCATCTCCGAGGAGATGGGCGACGTCGGCCTGGCGATCCAGCGCGCGGAGGACAAGACCGCGCAGATGCAGGCCCGCGCGGGCGCGATCGACGAGCTGCTGGCCTCCGGCGCGCTCGACGACGCCAGCGGCCTCGGCCGCAAGGACGACATCGAGGCCGAGCTGGAGCGGGTGGCCGGCTCCGGCGACGTCGAGCTCGAGCTGGCCCGGATGAAGGCCGAGCTGACCGGCGGCAGCCCCGCCTCCCAGCCGCAGGCGATCGAGCAGGGGAAGAACGACACCCCGCCGCCGCCCACCATCAACTACCAGAAGTAAGCCGGCGAGCAAGGGGAGACGCATCAGCATGATCATGCGGGTCTTGGGTGAGGGGCAGTTCGAGGTCGCCGAGGGCGACCTGAACCGGCTGAACCAGCTGGACGACGAGCTGCTCCAGGCCGTCGAGGCGGGCGACGAGGCGGCCTTCAAGGCGGCGCTGGGCAACCTGCTCGCGACCGTCCGCGAGGTCGGCACGCCGCTGCCGCCGGAGTCGCTGGAGCCGTCGGACCTGATCCTGCCGGACGCCGAGGCGTCCCTGGACCAGGTCCGCGAGCTGCTCCGGGACGAGGGCGACGGTCTGATCCCCGGCCTCCCGGAGT
>NZ_JBHUWH010000383.1:0-7579 GCF_042670125.1 Kitasatospora sp. NPDC057198
GCCGTGTGCTCCCCGGTCAGATCCGGGCGAGCCCCTCCGCCCTGGCGGCCTCCGCGACGGCGCGGGTGACCGCGGGGGCGACCCGCTCGTCGAAGGGCGACGGGATGACCTTCTGCGGGGTCAGCTCGTCGGCGACGACGCCCGCCAGGGCCTCGGCCGCGGCGAGCTTCATGCCCTCGGAGATCCGGCTGGCCCGGACGGAGAGCGCGCCGGCGAAGATGCCGGGGAAGGCCAGCACGTTGTTGATCTGGTTCGGGAAGTCCGAACGCCCGGTGGCGACCACGGCCGCGTAGCGGTGGGCGACCTCGGGGTGGATCTCCGGGGTGGGGTTGGCCATCGCGAAGACGAAGCAGCCGGGCGCCATGGTGGCCACGACCTCCTCCGGGACGGTGCCGCCGGAAACGCCGATGAACACGTCCGCGCCGTTCAGCGCGTCGGCCAGGCTGCCCTGGACGCCGCTGCGGTTGGTGAGCGCCGCGATCTCCGCCTTGACGTCGGTGAGGTCCTCGCGGCCCTGGTGGACCACGCCGCGGCGGTCGCAGACGGCGACGTCGCCGATGCCGGCGGCGAGCAGCATCTTGGCGATCGCGATGCCGGCCGCGCCCGCGCCGGAGATGACCGCGCGCAGGTCGCCGACCTGACGGCCGGTCACCTTGGCGGCGTTCCGCAGCGCGGCGGTGGTGACGATCGCGGTGCCGTGCTGGTCGTCGTGGAAGACCGGGATGTCCAGCCGCTCCTGGAGCCGCCGCTCGATCTCGAAGCAGCGCGGGGCGGAGATGTCCTCCAGGTTGACGCCGCCGAAGGACGGGGCGAGCCGGACGACCGTCTCGACGATCTCGTCGACGCCGGTGCAGTCCAGCGCGATCGGCACCGCGTCGACGCCGCCGAACTGCTTGAACAGGATCGCCTTGCCCTCCATGACGGGCAGCGAAGCCCGGGGGCCGATGTCGCCGAGGCCGAGCACCGCGGTGCCGTCGGTGACGACGGCGACGGTGTTGGCCTTCCAGGTGTAGTCGTCCACCAGGGCGGGCTGTTCGGCGATGGCGGTGCAGACCCGGGCCACGCCCGGGGTGTAGGCCAGCGACAGGTCCTCGCTGTCGCGGACCGGGACGGTCGCCCGGATCTCCATCTTGCCGCCGCGGTGCAGCGCGAAGACGGCGTCGACCGGGTCGTCGGTGCTCTGGGTGTCGGTGATGATCTCCGCTGCCACAATGACCTCTTCGTCATGTATCGGCGAAGGCGCGCGTCCGACGGACTTCGACCTCGGCGCGCGGCGATGCGCGGGTACGGGCACGCCGTCCGTGGCGTACCCGGGGCCGGGTCGGGGCGCAGCCGTCGGGCGGCGCCCTCGGGGTGAGGGTGTAGGTGTTCTGCGCTTGTTCGTCCGGACGCCGGTACCGCACCTGTGCCGGGTCCTTCTTGTCCGCGTGACCCCTGGTGAGCGAGGGGTCCGCCGGGCACTCGCAGGAGTGAACGCAGACCCGGAGGGGAAGCCGGCGCCTCCGATACGGAGCCGGTGAGGGCTTCCGTTCGTCCGCGCCCCCGGCCCTGTGGCGGACCGGCGGTCTGAGTTCTGCGTCGGGGGTCACCCGATACCAGATTCTGACACACCCGCTACCCGTTCCATCAGGCCGGGATGGCAGTATCCGGTGTTCGACCACCGTTGTCCGGACGTTCCCGCGCACGTCGGGCCCGCGTCCTGCCCCGTCGCACCGGTCGCGCACACCAGCGCGCAGCGGCGGGGGCCCGCCCCCTCTCCCACAGGAGGAACCCCAATGTCGACGGCCACTCCCCCCGCCAGATCCGGCGTCCGCCCCCGTCCCGCCGCGGGCGTCCTCACCGCCGCGGCGCTGGCCGGGACGCTGCTGCTGACCGGCTGCGGCTCCTCCGCCGGGTCGGGCGGCGACGCCGGGTCGGCGTCCGACCTGCACGCCCAACTGCCCGAGCAGCTGCGGAAGGACGGGGTGCTGCGGATCGGCGCGGACCTGACCTACGCGCCGATCGGGTTCAAGGCGGACGGCGACCGGCCGGACGGCCTGGACGTGGACCTGGCCAACGCGATCGGCGGCGTGCTGGGCCTGCGGGTGCAGTTCAGCGACGTGCCGTTCGACCGGCTGCGGCTGGGGCTGCAGGCCCGCGAGTACGACGTGGTGATGTCGGGGATGACCGACACCGCGCAGCGCCGGGACGGCGTCGACGAGCAGGCCCGCAAGGTGAACGACGGTGTGGACTTCGTCGACTACTTCGCCACCGGCACCTCGATCGTGACCGCCAAGGGCAACCCGCAGCGGATCACCGGCCCGGAGGACCTGTGCGGGCGGACGATCGCGGTGCAGCGCGGCACCACCCAGGCGGGGATGCTGGAGCGGCAGGCCGCGGCGTGCGAGCGGGCCGGCCGGAAGCTGACGGTGACCGAGACCGACACCGACGACCAGGCGCTGGCCCTGGTCGCGCAGGGCCGGGCCGCGGCGGACCTGGACGACGCGCCGGTGGCGGCGCACGCGGTGAAGAACGGGCGGGCCGGCGGGCAGTTCCAGGTGGTCGGCGACCAGTGGCAGGTCGCGCCGTACGGGATCGCCTTCGCCAAGGAGGACACCGTGCTGCGGGACGCCGTGGCGAAGGCGCTGGACCGGCTGATCCGCAACGGCGAGTACGACAAGATCCTGGCGAAGTGGGGCCTGTCCGGCGGCGCGGTGCAGAGCGCCGTGGTGAACGGCGGCTACTAGCTCCGGCCCGCGGGGTGGTCACCCGGTGCATGGCTATGCACCGGGTGACATGGTCCTGGAAAAACACCGGATAACGGACGGTAGCCAGTCCTGTTATCCGATTTTGATCTGCGGCAGGGATGAATTGCCCACCCACAGTGGCAGGATTCCCCCCACATCGGATCCACCTGTCACCTCGGCGGAGGGTGGCGAGCACCGACCCCGCTGTACCGCGCCACCCCACCCGGCAGCGCGAACACCGTCCGACCTCCCGGAGGAGATCCCCCCATGCCCGCTGCCCGTACCCCTCGCCTGCGGCCGATCGCCGCGACGGCGGCCCTCGCGGCCGGCTCGCTGCTCCTCGCCGCCTGCGGCAGCTCCAGCACCGGCGCCACCACCTCGGGCGCCGCCCCGATCCCCACCCAGCCCATCCCGGCCGTCCAGGCCGACCCGGCACTGGCCGCCCTCGTCCCGGCCGAGCTCAAGTCCGGCGGCAAGCTGGTGGTCGGCTCCGACACGTCGTACGCGCCCAACGAGTTCAAGGACGAGAAGGGCAAGATCGTCGGCATGGACGTCGACCTGGGCGTCGCCATCGCCCAGAAGCTCGGCCTGACCGCCGACTTCCAGAGCGCCGGCTTCACCGACATCATCCCCGGCATCCAGTCGGACAAGTACCAGCTCGGCATGAGCTCCTTCACCGACACCAAGGAGCGCGAGGAGCAGGTCGACATGGTCACCTACTTCTCGGCCGGCACCTCCGCCGCCGTGAAGAAGGGCAACCCCGACAAGATCGCCCTGGACGACCTGTGCGGCAAGAAGGTCGCCGTCCAGGACGGCACCACGCAGGCCGACGAGGTCAAGGACACCCGCAACCCGGCGTGCGCCGCGGCCGGCAAGCCCGCCATCCCGAACGACGGCGACCGCTTCGCGCTGCAGACCGACGTCGCCCAGTCGCTGGTCTCCGGCCGCGAACAGGTGATGCTGGCCGACTCCCCGGTCATCGACTACGCCCTCAAGCAGACCGGCGGCCAGTTGGAGAAGCTCGGCGACACCTACGGAGCCGCCCCCTACGGCGTGATCCTGGCCAAGGACTCGCCGCTCAGCAAGGCCGTCCAGGGCGCGATCCAGTCGCTGATGGCGGACGGCACCTACAAGACCATCCTCGACAAGTGGGGCGTCTCCGCCGGAGCGATCAGCACCTCCGAGATCAACCCCGCCGGCAAGGGCTGACCCCCGCCGCCCGATCCCCTGACGAGGTAATCACGTGGAAAAGACCGACCAGGGGGCGGCGGAGCAGGGACGGCCCGAGACCATCAGGGCCGTCCCCGTCCGCCACCCCGGCCGCTGGGTCTCCGTCGCCGTCGTCGCCGTGCTCGGCGCGATGCTGCTGCACGTCCTGTTCACCAACCCGGCGCTGGACTGGGACTTCGTCGGCGCCACGCTGCGCGACCCCACCGTGGTGCACGGCATCTGGGTCACCCTGGAGCTGACCGCGCTGTCCATGCTGATGGGCGTGGTCGGCGGCGTGCTGCTGGCCGTCATGCGGCTGTCGAAGAACCCGGTGCTCTCCGGCACCGCCTGGTTCTACATCTGGATCTTCCGCGGCACCCCGGTGCTGGTGCAGCTGGTGCTCTGGAACAACATCGGCTTCCTGTGGAAGCAGATCTCGCTCGGCGTCCCGTTCGGCCCGTCCTTCTGGTCCCAGGAGTCCAACACCCTGGTGCCGGTGTTCACCGCCGCGCTGCTCGGCCTCGGCCTCAACGAGGCCGCCTACATGGCGGAGATCGTCCGGGCCGGCATCCAGTCGGTGGACGAGGGCCAGTCCGAGGCCGCGCACGCGCTCGGCATGAGCCGGGCCACCGCGCTGCGCCGGATCGTGCTGCCGCAGGCGATGCGGGTGATCATCCCGCCGACCGGCAACGAGACCATCTCGATGCTGAAGACCACCTCGCTGGTGCAGGTGATCTCGCTGGTGGAGCTGTTCACCGCCGGGCACGACATCTCCACCCGCACCTACAAGCCGATCGCGGCGATGATCGCGATCTCGATCTACTACCTGCTGCTGACCTCGGTGCTGACCGTCGGCCAGTACTACCTGGAGCGGTACTACGCCCGCGGCGCCAACCGGACGCTGCCGCCGACCCCGCTGCAGCGGGCGCGCGCCCTGTTCGCCGGCCGCGCCCCGGCGAAGACGGCGGCCGCCCCCGCGACGCCCGGCGACGCGCCCGGTGACGCTCCGGGCAGCGCTTCCGGCGGCGCTTCCGGCAACGCTCCGGACGGAGGGAAGGACGCATGACCGACCTGTCCAAGCCGCCCCTGGCCGCCGACCGTCCGATGGTCCGGGCCGAGGGCGTGCACAAGTCCTACGGCCAGGTCGAGGTGCTCAAGGGCATCGACCTGGAGGTTCGGCAGAACGAGGTGTTCTGCCTGGTCGGCCCGTCCGGCTCCGGCAAGTCCACCTTCCTGCGCTGCATCAACCACCTGGAGAAGATCAACGCCGGCCGGCTGTACGTGGACGGCGAACTGGTCGGCTACCGGCAGAAGGGCGACCGGCTCCACGAGCTCAAGGACCGCGAGGTCGCGCTCAAGCGCCGGGACATCGGCATGGTCTTCCAGCGCTTCAACCTGTTCCCGCACATGACCGCGCTGGAGAACGTCACCGAGGCGCCGGTGCAGGTCAAGAAGGAGAGCCGGGCCGCCGCCAAGGAGCGCGCGATGGCCCTGCTGGAGCGGGTCGGGCTGGCCGACAAGGCCGGCAGCTACCCGTCCCAGCTCTCCGGCGGCCAGCAGCAGCGCGTCGCCATCGCCCGGGCGCTGGCCATGCAGCCCAAGCTGATGCTGTTCGACGAGCCCACCTCGGCGCTCGACCCCGAACTGGTCGGCGACGTGCTGGACGTGATGCGCGGCCTCGCCGAGGACGGCATGACGATGATCGTGGTCACCCACGAGATGGGCTTCGCCCGCGAGGTCGGCGACGCGCTGGTGTTCATGGACGGCGGCGTGGTGGTCGAGTCCGGCCACCCGCGCGAGGTGCTCGGCAACCCGCGGCACGAGCGCACCCGCGCGTTCCTCTCCAAGGTGCTCTGACCCGCACGCCTCCCCGCACACCCGTACGCCCCACCGGTGCCCGCCCTGCGCCCCGCGCGCGGCGGGCACCGGCACGCGCCCCCGCACCTGTAATACCCTGGAGTCATTCGACCCGTTACACCCCGCCCGGAAGGACCCCCGTGGAGCTCGCCTCGTACGCCGACTTCGCCGTCCGGCTGGTCAACAGCGAGGAGCCCGACCGCGGCACCGACGACCTCACCTCGGTGGACGCCGTCCGGTCCCTGTTCGGCACCCCCTCCCGGGCCGCCGCGCTCGCCGACGAGGCCGACCTGCCCCGGCTGCGCGCCGTCCGCACCCGGCTGCGCGGGGTCTTCGAGGCCGCCGCCGCGGGGGAGGACGTCCGGGCCGTCGACCTGCTCAACAGCCTCATGGTGGAGTACCCCGTCAGCCCGCTGGTCTCCGGCCACGACGACCTGGACGACACCGGCCGCCCCCACTGGCACCTGCACCTGGCCGACAACGCGCCCACCGCGGCCGCCAACTACGCCGCCGTCGCCTGCATGGGCCTGGCCATCCACCTCACCGAGCTCGGCGTCGACCGGCTCGGCATCTGCCAGGCCGCACCCTGCCGCAACGCCTACCTCGACACCTCCACCAACCGCTCCCGCCGCTACTGCTCCGACCGCTGCGCCACCCGCGCCAACGTGGCCGCCTACCGGGCCCGCAAGCGCCAGGAGGCCCAGCGCGTTTCGGCCGCCCAGGGCTGAACCCCCAACCGGCCCCCCGACCGGCTCCCCGACCGGCCCCCGCTCGACGCCCCGCTCGACGCCCCGGTTGACGGTGCGCCACCGGACGGGCCGTCACAGCTCCGGGTCGAACGGCGCGCCCACACCCAGCCGTTCGGCCAGACCCGGCACCCGCCCGCGCACCGCCCGCCCGCCCAGCACCCGCTCCAGCCGCCGCCCCGGCGCCAGCCAGGCCGGCCGGGGGGCCAGCCGCAGCAGCACCCGGCCGAGCACCAACTCGTCCGGCACCGCCCCGTATTCGCGGCTGTCGGTGTGCACCAGCGGGTTGTCGGAGAGCATCCACCAGCCGCCCGGCCGCCGCCCGGCCGCGCGCTTGACCACCAGCAGGTCCTGCTGCAACGGGTGCCGGAACAGCGCGATCGCCCCGGGCCGCAGCCGGGCGCCGTAGCGCACCAGCACCCGGTCGCCGTCGGAGAGCAGCCGGCGCATCGACGGGCCGGCGATGTCGGCGACGCCGAACGGTGTCCCATATCGCATGGTTCGAACTCCTTCTTTTGCCCTAGGCCACCGGGGCGACGGCGATTTCGGACCGCCGTGAGGGTAATCTCGGGCCCGGGAAGACGATCTAAGGAAGGACCCCCATGTTCTCTCGTCTGTTTGCTCCGCGAGTCACCGCCCACGCCCACTGCGACCTGCCGTGCGGCGTGTACGACCCGGCCCAGGCCCGCATCGAGGCCGAGTCCGTGAAGGCCACTCAGGAGAAGTACCAGGCCAACGAGGACGCCGAGTTCCGCGCTCGCGCCATCGTCATCAAGGAGGAGCGCGCCGAGCTGGTCAAGCACCACCTCTCGGTGCTGCACACCGACTACTTCAAGGCCCCGCACTTCGAGGCGTACCCCGGCCTGCACGACCTGTTCAACCGCGCCGGCAAGGCCGCCTCGGCCGCCAAGGCGTCCACCGACCCGGCGACCGGCCAGGCCCTGCTGGACCTGATCGCCGAGATCGACGCCATCTTCTGGGAGACCAAGAAGGCCTGACGCCCCACCACCCAGCACCGGACACCCGGCCGCCACCCCCGCC
>NZ_JBHUWH010000384.1:0-7575 GCF_042670125.1 Kitasatospora sp. NPDC057198
GCTCAGGGGCGCAGCGCCCGGACGGCGGCGGCGAACAGGTCGCCGCGCTCACCGTAGTTGGTGAACATGTCCATCGAGGCGCAGGCGGGCGCCAGCAGGACGGTGTCGCCCTTCTCGGCGGCGGCGGCCGCGGCCGCGACGACCTCGGCCATCGCCCCGGCGCCAGTCTGGCCCGGTGCGGGCTCGAAGACCGGGACTTCCGGGGCGTGTCGCTCCAGCGCCGCCCGGATCAGCCCCCGGTCCTGGCCGATCAGCACGACGGCCCGCAGCCGGGGCGCCGCGTCGGCGACCAGCTCGTCGAAGGCGGCGCCCTTGGCGAGGCCGCCGGCGATCCACACCACCGGCCGGTAGGCGGCCAGCGAGGCGGCGGCGGCGTGGGTGTTGGTGGCCTTGGAGTCGTCCACGTAGGCCACGCCGTCGACCTCGGCGACGTGCGCGATCCGGTGCGCGTCGGGGGTGAAGGCGCGCAGCCCGTCCCGGACGGCCTTGGCGTCGACGCCGTAGGCGCGGGCCAGCGCGGCGGCGGCCAGCGCGTTGGTGATGTTGTGCGGGGCCGGCGGGTTCACGTCGGCGACGGCGCCGAGCTCGGCGGCCGAGTTGGCCCGGTCGGCGACGAAGGCCCGGTCGACCAGCAGGCCGTCGACCACGCCGAGGTTGGAGACGGCGGGCGCGTCCGGGCCGAAGCCGACCGCCCGGCAGCCCTCCTCGACGTCGGCCTCGCGGACCAGCGCCTCGGTGGCGGGGTCGGCCAGGTTGTAGACGCAGGCGACCTGGTTGCCCTGGTAGATCCGGCCCTTGTCGGCGGCGTACGCCTCCATCGAGCCGTGCCAGTCGAGGTGGTCGGGGGCGAGGTTGAGCACCGCGCCGGAGTGCACCCGCAGCGAGGGCGCCCAGTGCAGCTGGTAGCTGGAGAGTTCGACGGCCAGCACGTCGTACGGCTCCTCGGCCAGCACGGCGTCCAGCACCGGGACGCCGACGTTGCCGACGGCGGCGGTGCGCCTGCCGGCCGCGGTGAGGATCGAGGCGAGCATCTGGACGGTGGTGGTCTTGCCGTTGGTGCCGGTGACGGCCAGCCAGGGGGCCGGTTCGCCGGTGGCGGGGTGCGGGGCGCGCAGCCGCCAGGCGAGTTCGACGTCGCCCCAGACCGGGACGCCGGCCGCGTCGGCGGCGGCGAACAGCGGGCTGTCGGGGGCCCAGCCGGGCGAGGTGACGACCAGGGCGGTGCCCGCGGGCAGGGTGGCGCCGTCGCCGAGGCGGACGGTGACGCCCTGCTCGGCGAGCGGGGCGGCCTTGGCCGCGAGGGCCGGGCCGTCCCCGCCGTCCACGACGGTGACGCGCGCGCCGAGCCCGTGCAGGACGCGGGCGGCGCTGATCCCGGAGAGGCCGATCCCTGCGACGACGACCGGCAGTCCGGCCCACTCCGGGTTGTTCACTTGGTCACCCATCCCGCGTAGAAGAGTCCGAGTCCGACGGCGACGCACAGGCCCTGGATGATCCAGAACCGGACCACGATCAGGACTTCGCTCCAGCCCTTGAGCTCGAAGTGGTGCTGCAGCGGCGCCATCTTGAAAACGCGCTTGCCGGTCATCCGGAACGAGCCGACCTGGATGATCACCGAAAGAGTGATGATCACGAACAGGCCGCCGAGGACGGCGAGCAGCAGCTCGGTGCGGGAGACGATGGCCAGGCCGGCCAGCGCGCCGCCGAGGGCCAGCGAGCCGGTGTCGCCCATGAAGATCTTCGCGGGCGAGGTGTTCCACCACAGGAAGCCGAAGCAGGAGCCCATCAGCGCGGAGGCGACCACGGCGAGGTCCAGCGGGTCGCGGACCTCGTAGCAGGAGGCGGTGGCCTTGATCGCGTAGGCGCAGTTCTGGCCGTGCTCCCACAGGCCGATGAAGGTGTAGGCGCCGAAGACCATCACCGAGGCGCCGGTGGCCAGGCCGTCCAGGCCGTCCGTCAGGTTCACGCCGTTCGACATCGCGGCGATCATGAAGTACGCCCAGATGACGAACAGCACCGGGCCGATGGCCCACTTGAAGTCCTGCACGAAGGACAGCCGGTCGGAGGCCGGGGTCAGGCCGCGGCTGTCGCTGAACTGCATCGCCAGGATGGCGAAGGCGAGGGCGACGAAGGACTGGCCGAGCAGCTTCGCCTTGGCCCGCAGGCCCAGCGAGCGGCGCTTGACCACCTTGATGTAGTCGTCCAGGAAGCCGACCAGGCCCAGGCCCGCGGTCAGGAACAGCACCAACAGGCCGGAGGCGGTGGGCATTTCGCCCGTTATCGCCTTGGTCGCGAAGTAGGCGATCAGGGTGGCCAGGATGAAGGCGATGCCGCCCATCGTGGGCGTACCCTTCTTGCTGTGGTGCGCCTTGGGGCCGTCGTCGCGGATGTACTGGCCGTAGCCGTGCCGGGCGAGCACCTTGATCAGCGCCGGGGTGCCGAGCAGGGTCAGCACCAGGCCGATCATGCCGGAGAAGAGGATCTGCTTCACTTCGCGGCACCGTCCGCGAGCAGCGCCTCGGCGACCTTCTCCAGGCCCACCGAACGGGAAGCCTTCACCAGGACCACGTCCCCCGGCCGCACCTGACTGCGCAGCAGCTCGATCGCCGCGTCCGCGTCGGACACCAGCACCGACTCCTCACCCCACGAACCTTCGTTCCTCGCGCCCAGTTCCATCCGGGCCGCCTCGCGTCCGCCGACCGCCACCAGCTTGGTGATGTCCAGCCGCACCGCGAGCCTTCCGATGGTGTCGTGCTCGTCGAGGCTGTCCTCGCCGAGCTCCCGCATCTCACCGAGCACCGCCCAGGTGCGGCGGCGCTCCGGGCCGGTGCCCGCCATCGTCGCGAGGGCCCGCAGCGCGGCCCGCATCGACTCCGGGTTCGCGTTGTAGGCATCGTTGACGACGGTGAGGCCATCGGCCCGGTCGACCACCTCCATGCGCCAGCGGGACAGCGCACCGGCCTCGCCGAGTGCTTCGGCGACGCGGTCGACGGGCATCCCGAGCTCCACCGCCACCGCGGCGGCGGCGAGGGCGTTCGAGACGTGGTGCTCACCGTACAGGCGCAGCTGCACGGGTGCGGAACCGGCCGGGGTGCTGAGCGTGAACTGTGGCCGCCCGGTGGCGTCCAGGCGAACGTCCGTGGCGCGGATGTGCGCGTCCGGGGACTCCCCGAACAGCACGACCCTCGCCCTGGTGCGGCTGCTCATCGCGCGCACCAGCGGGTCGTCGGCGTTCAGGACGGCGACGCCCTCGGGCGCGAGGGCCTCCACCATCTCGCCCTTGGCCTCGGCGATGCCCTCGCGGGAGCCGAACTCGCCGACGTGCGCGGAGCCGACGTTGAGGACCAGCCCGACGGTGGGCGGGGTGATGCCGGTCAGGTACTCGATGTCGCCCTTGTGCCGGGCGCCCATCTCCAGCACCAGGTGACGGGTCGTCGGGTTGATCCGCAGCGCGGTCAGCGGGTGGCCGATCTCGTTGTTGGCGTTGCCCGGCGCGTAGACCGTCTCGCCGTGCTTCGTCAGCACCTGGGCGATCAGGTCCTTGGTGGAGGTCTTGCCGGAGGAGCCGGTCAGGCCGACGATCCGCACCTCGGCGGAGCGGGCCACCACGGCGCGGGCGAGCCGGCCGAGGGCCACCACCACGTCGTCCACCAGGATCGCGGGCACGCCGACCGGCCGGGTGGCGAGCACCGCGGCCGCGCCGCCGGCGACGGCCTCCGCCGCGAAGTCGTGGCCGTCCACGCGCTCGCCGGCCACGCACACGAACAGCCCGCCGGGCTCGATCTGCCGGTTGTCGTGCACCACGGCGCCGGTGATCGACGCCTGCGGGTCCGCGCCGTCGAGGGTGCCGCCGACGGCCTGCGCGGCCTCGGCCAGGGTCAGAGCAATCACCGGTCGACCTCTTCCTTGTTCGCCCACTCGCTGGCGCCCTGCTGCTCGATCGCGGTCCGCAGGACCTGGCGGTCGTCGAACGGGCGGACCTCGCCCTTCACGTACTGGCCCAGTTCGTGGCCCTTGCCCGCCACCAGCACGGCGTCCCCGCTGTGCGCGCGGGCCACCGCCAGGGCGATCGCCTCGCTGCGGTCGGGGACGGCGAGCACCTCGCCGCGCTCCGCCTCGGGCACCTCGGCGGCGCCGGCGAGCATGGTGGCGAGGATCGCCAGCGCGTCCTCGGAGCGCGGGTTGTCGCTGGTGAGGACGGCGGTGTCGGCGAGCCGGGCGGCGATCGCGCCCATCGGGCCGCGCTTGTACGGGTCGCGGTCGCCGCCGCAGCCGACGACCACGTGCAGCCGGCCCTTGGTGACCTCGCGCAGCGAGGCGAGCACGGAGCTGAGCGCGTCCGGCTTGTGGGCGTAGTCGACCACGGCGACGTAGTCCTGGCCGGCCTCGACCTTCTCCATCCGGCCGGGCACCCCGGGGACGGCGGCCACCCCGGCCACCGCGGCGGCCAGGTCGACGCCCGCGGTGACCAGCGCGGCGATCGCACCGAGCGCGTTGGAGACGTTGAACGGGCCGGGCAGCGGCACCGAGGCGTCGGCCCGCTCGCCGTCCGGGCCGACCACCCGGAACGTCGAGCCGGCCGGGCCGGGCTGGACGTCGACGGCGCGCCAGTCGGCGGCCGGGTCGCCGGACGCCGAGAAGGTGGTCATCGGGATCCGGGCCTCGCCGGCCAGCCGGCGGCCGTAGGAGTCGTCCCGGTTGGCCACGCCGCGGCGGGACTTGCCGGGTTCGAACAGCCGGGCCTTGGCCCGGTAGTAGTCCTCCATGTCGGGGTGGAAGTCGAGGTGCTCCGGCGTCAGGTTGTTGAACAGCGCGACGTCGTAGACCACGCCGTCGGTGCGGCCGTACACCAGCGCGTGGCTGGAGACCTCCATCACCACGGCCTGTGCCCCGGCCTCGCGCATCACGCCGAGCACGGCGTGCAGTTCGGTGGCCTCGGGGGTGGTGCGCTCGGACTTGACCCGCTCCTCGCCGACCCGCATCTCGACGGTGCCGATCACCCCGGCCGTCCGGCCGGCCCCGCGCAGGCCGCCCTCGACCAGGTAGGAGGTGGTGGTCTTGCCGTTGGTGCCGGTCAGACCGATCATCAGCATGCCCTCGCTGGGCGCCCCGTAGACCGCGGCGGCCAGCGTGCCCATCACCTCGCGCGGGCTGTCCACCACCAGCAGCGGCAGGCCGGTGCCGGCGGCCAGTTCGGCCCCGGCGGCGTCGGTGAGCACGGCGACCGCGCCGGACGCGGCGGCCGCGGCGGCGAACGCGGCGCCGTGGTGGTTGGCGCCGGGGAAGGCCACGTACACGTCGCCGGGCCGCACCACCCGGGAGTCGTGGGTGACGCCGGTGACCTCGGGGCCCTCGACGGGGGCCAGGCCGAGCAGCCGGGCCGCCTCGGCGAGGGGCAGCGCCGCGCTGCGGCGGGGACGGGGCGGGCTCGCGGGGGTTTGTTCGGGTTTCGGCACGGCCGGAAGGCTATCGGCCCCGCGCCCCCCGGGGCCAAACCGGGCCTGCTCCGTGACGCTGCTCACAGGGCGCTGCGCGCGCCGGGGGGTGTCGCTCATCTCAGGGCTTCCAGTCGACGGGCAGGTTCGGCGCCTCGCTGCCGCTCGGCGGGACCTGGAGGGTCTTGAGGGTGAACTCCATCACCTGCTTGAAGACGGGCCCGCACAGCTGCCCGCCGAAGTGCCCGTTGACCGGGTCCTGGATGACGCAGGAGACCGTCACCCGGGGCCGGTCGGCCGGGGCGAAGCCGATGAAGGAGGCGGTGTACCCGGAGTACTTGCCGGTCTTCGGGTCCACCCGGTTCGCGGTGCCGGTCTTGCCGGCCACCCGGTAGCCGGGGATCTTCGCGGTGTTGCCGGTGCCCTGCTCGTCGGTGACGACGGACTCCAGCATCTCGGTCAGCGTCTTCGCGGTCTGCTCCGACACCACCCGGTTCTGCGCCCCGGCGGGCGCCGGGGTGAACTTCCCGTCCGGCCCGGTGGTCCCGGCCAGCAGGCCGGGGGCGACCCGCACGCCGCCGTTGGCGATGGTGGAGAACACCGAGGTGGCCTGCAGGGCGTTCACCGACAGGCCCTGGCCGAACGGGATGGTGTACTGCTGCGAGCCGCTCCAGTCCTCGGGCTTGGCCAGGATGCCGCGGGTCTCGCCGGGGAAGCCCAGGCCGCTGGGCTTGCCGATGCCGAACCGGTCCAGGTAGTCGGCCAGCACCTTGTTCGACTCGGCCTGGGTGGCGCCCAGGTGCTCGGCCGCCTCGATGGTGCCGATGTTGGACGACTTGGCGAGCACGCCCGCCAGGGTCAGGTACCAGGTCTCGTGGTCCACGTCGTCGTGGAAGACCCGGTCCGCCCGCTGCAGCGTGTTGGGCACCTCCACGTGGGTGTCCCAGTCGGCCTTGCCGGTGTCCAGCACCGCCGCCATGGTCATCAGCTTCGCGGTCGAGCCGGGCTCGTACGCGTCCTGCAGGGCCGCGTTGCCGAGCTCGTCGGCGCGGGCCGAGGCCAGGTCGTTCGGGTTGAAGCCGGGCGAGGCGGCCATCGCCAGCACCTGACCGGTCTTCACGTCCTGGACGATCACGTAGCCCTTCTCCGCCCCGGCGTTGGCGACCTGGTCGGTGATGGCGCGCTGGGCGGCCCACTGGATGTCCGGGTCGACGGTCAGCCGCAGGTCGGTGCCGGGCACCGGGTCCTGCCGGGCGCCGCCCGCGGTGGCGACCCGGTTGCCGCCCGCCGAGGCGTACGTGGAGTGGCCGTCCTGCCCGGCGAGCAGCTGCTGGTACTGGAGCTCCAGGCCGCCGCTGCCGGCGCCCTCCGCGTTGACGAAGCCGACCAGGTTGGCGGCCAGGCCGTCGGCCGGGTAGCTGCGCCGGGTCGACTGGTCCCAGAACAGGCCGGCCAGCGGGTTCACGCAGGCCGCGTCGAGGTACTGCCGGCCGCCCTTGTCGGCGGGCTTCTTCAGCAGCTGGGCCTGGGCGCGGCAGGCCGCGGTGTCCACCTGCTTGGCCAGCGCGGACTTCAGGTCGGCGATCTGGTTCTTCGTCTCCGGGGACTGGCGGGCCGTCAGCAGCGCGTACTGGCTCTTCGGGTTCTTGCTGTTCGGGTGCAGCTTCTCGGCCAGCTTCTCCTTCGGCTGCCCGAGGATCGGCGCCAGCAGCGCCGCGGCCTGTTCCGGCGCGTCCGGCAGGTGGGTGGCCTCCGGGGTGAACATGGTCGGGTCGGCGGTGATGTCGTACGCGTCGACCGAGGTGGCCAGCACGGTGCCGTCCGCGGCGGTGATCGAGCCGCGCTCGGCGGGCAGCGTCACCCGCACGTACTTGTTGGCGCCCGCGGCGGCGGCCAGCGCGTCGGAGTCCAGCAGTTGGAGCTGCACCAGCCGGCCCGCGAAGACCGCGAAGACCAGCAGCAGGCAGACCGTCACCAGCCGCAGCCGGCGTCGCGGGTCGGCCAGCTTGATGGTCCGCGGCCCGGACGGGGCCGGGCGGCGCGGCGGGGCCGGACGGCGGGCCGGGCGGGCGCTGGGGCGCGGCGGGGCGACCTCGCGGTGCCCGGCCGAGGCGCGCGGCCGGGACGGGCGGGCCGGGGC
>NZ_JBHUWH010000385.1:0-7545 GCF_042670125.1 Kitasatospora sp. NPDC057198
CTCCTCCGCCCCCGCCGTCGGCTCCGCCAAGCGCCACGCCGTCGAACAGCAGGCGATCGTGGACGAGGTGTTCGCGTCCTGACCCGGTAGCGGTACCCGGAGAACAGCGATCCCGCCCGGCCGAACGGCCGGGCGGGATCTTCGCTCTCCAGGGCCGGGTCAGTCCTCGATCACCGCCACCGCGCGGGCCCAGCCGGCGCCGCCGCCGGCCAGCTTGACGGGGAAGCAGGAGAGCCGGAAGCCGTGCGGGGCGGGCAGCTGGTCGAGGTGTGCGAGGCGCTCGATCTGGCAGTACTCGCGGTCCCGGCCGGCGAAGTGCGCGGGCCACAGCACGTCGGGGTTACCCGTCCGGCGGTACTCGTCGATGATGTACGTGAAGGGCGCGTCCAGGCTGAAGGCGTCGGTGCCGATCACCCGCACGCCGAGGTCCAGCAGGTAGGTGATGCCGGACCGGTCGAGGCCGGCGAACTCGGTGAAGTAGCGGGGCGTGCCGACGTACGCCGAGGCGCCGGTGTGCAGGACGACGATGTCGAGCTCCTCGGGCGTGCGCCCGATCCGGTCGAAGCCTTCCTTGAGCCGGTCGGCGCCGATGGTGCCGGTGCCGACCTCCCGGACGTCGAGCACCAGCGCGGGCCGGTGGAACCAGTCGAGCGGCATCTGGTCGATGTGCCGGGCCTGCCCGTAGGAGGCCGTCCCGTAGTGCGAGGGCGCGTCGACGTGGGTGCCGGTGTGGGTGGTCAGGGTGACGGTGTCGTTGCTGAGGAACTCGCCGCCCGGCAGGGTCTCCACCGGGAAGTCCAGGCCGAAGTGCTCCTTCATCTCGGACGCCATGTGCCGGGCCCCTTCGGCCGCCGACATCACGGTGTGGACGACCGGGTCGGGCTCCCAGAACCCGGCGTCGATCGGTGAGGACAGGTCCAGCAGGCGCATCTCGGGCCTTTCGTCGGGTCAGGTCGTGGTGAAGCGGTCGGTGTGCACCCGGACGGGCTGCCGGCCGTACGCGATCCGGCGCAGCAGCACGCGGTAGAGCGGGGTGCGGGCGACCGCGCGGGCGAGCACCGGGCGGACGGTGTCGGCGACGGGGTTGCTGGAGAGCATCGCCCGGCCCTGCACGGCCTGCAGTCTGAGCACCGCCTCGATGTCCGGGCGGCGTTCCCGCTCGAAGCGGGCCAGCCGGGCGGCACCGGTGTCCCGGGCGTGCAGGGCGTCGAGCAGGACGGGGTGGAGCAGGGCGGCGTCCTGCACGGCGAGGTTGATGCCCTGGGCGCCGATCGGCCCGTGGGTGTGGGCGCTGTCGCCGATCAGCACCAGGCCGTCGGCGGCCCACGTCCGGGCCCGGCCGGAGAAGACGTCCAGCAGGCTGAGGTCGGAGAGCCGGGTGATCCGCTCGCGGACGGCGTCGGCGTACTGCGGCACGGCCAGCGCGATCTGCTCGCGGACGTGTTCGACGCCCCGTTCGGCGAGGGCGCGGTAGCCGCCGTGCGGCAGGGTCCAGCCGAACTGCACCTGGTCCGGGTGGGAGTGGTAGACGAGCATCGGGTTGCCGCCGGAGCGGTAGACCTGGACGGCGTCGGGCTGCGCCGCGGCGACCGGCAGTTTGAACCAGAGCACGTCCTGGTCGAAGGCGTCCATCCGGTCCGCCTCGATGCCCGCCAGCCGGCGGACCTTGGAGTAGCGGCCGTCGGCGCCGACCACGCAGCGGGCCCGGACCTCCTGCTCGCCGTCCGGGCCGCCGCCGCGGACGCCGCACACCGCGCCGTCCCGGGTGAGCAGTTCGGTGGCCCGGGTGCCGGGCAGGTGCCGGAAGCCCGGGTGGGCGAGGCAGGCGTCCAGCAGGGTGTCCAGCAGGTGCGGCTGGGGCAGGCTGAGCAGGCAGTTGTTCGGGCCGGGCAGCCGGCGGTAGTCCACGTCGAGCAGCACCCGGCCGCGGCTGACCACCTGGAAGCGGTCGTGCGGGTGGCAGCCGCGCGCGCGGGCGGCGGCCAGCACGCCGAGTTCGTCGAGGACGGCCATGCCGCCGGGCTGCAGGATCTCGCCCCGGTAACTGCGGTCGGTGGAGCGGGACTTCTCCAGCAGGGTGACGCTGACGCCGGATTTGAGCAGCAGCAGGGCCAGGGTGAGCCCGGCCGGGCCACCGCCCACCACGCAGATGTCCGTTGTGCTCGTGCGCACGGGTGCCTCTCTCGGAGTGGGTTCAGGGCATGAGGCCCAGGCCGCCGTCGACGGTGAGGGTCTGCCCGTGGATCCAGGCCGCCTCGTCCGCGCAGAGCAGGGCGACCGCGTCGGCGACGTCCGCCGGGGTGGTCAGCCGGCCCGCGGGGGTGCGCTCGGCGAGGATCTTCAGCATGGCGGGGTTGCCGGTCGGCACCCCCTTGTCGATCTTGGCGGTGGAGATCGCGTTGACGGTGATCCGGTGGCCCGCCAGCTCCGCCGCCAGGTAGCGCACCAGGCTCTCCAGCGCGGCCTTGGCGAGGCCCGCGTTCACGTAGCCGGGGACGGCGCTGCGCGCCCCCGAGCTGGAGATCGCCACCACCCGCCCGCCCCGCCCGCCCATCAGGCCGGGCAGCAGCGGGGCGGCGGCGAGCAGCGGGGCGAGCGCGGTGGCCAGGTCCTGGCGCAGCGGCCGGGCCGCCACCCCGAGGGCCGAACCGGGGTGCCAGCTGGCCGCGTTGTGCACCAGCAGGTCGAGCCGGCCGTGCCGTTCGCCGGTGCGGGCGAGCAGGGCCTCGACCTCGGCGGGCCGGGTGAGGTCGGCGCGGGCCGGTTCGGCCGTGCCGGCCAGGCCCGCCAGGGCGGCCAGGGCGTCGTCGGCCGCGGACGCCGGGCCGCGGTGGTTGACCAGCACGTGGCAGCCGGAGGCGCACAGCTTGCGGGCGATGGCCAGGCCGAGGCCGCGGGTGGCCCCGGTCACCAGGGCCACCCTCCCCTCCAACCCGGGCATCGGCTTGATGTCCTGGTTCATCGGGGGCCCCGGGCTCAGTCGGCGGTCGGGGTGTGCGAGGCGATCTCGGTGTAGAGGTCGGCCGTCACCTCCACGTAGGGGCTCATCGCCCGGACGTGGCCGGTGAACTCGGGGGTGCTGACGGCGGCGCGGTGGGCGGCGCCGTCCGCCCAGACTCCCACGTTGACGTAACTGCCCGGCTTGGACAGCGACTTGAGCATCCGGAAGCCGAGGAAGCCGGGCTGCGCGCTCATGAACTCGGTGTGCTCCTTGAAGAGCTGCTCGAAGGTCTCGGCGTCGTCGCCCTTGAGCGTGAAGGTGGTGATGAAGCTGATCACGGGGGTTCCTCCTGGGTGGTTTCGGGCCGGACGTGCGGTTCGGCGCTGCCGCAGCAGCTCCGCCATGCGGGCGCGCAGTTCCCTGCGCGGGACCTTGCCGTTGGGCGAGCGGGGGATCGACTCCACCGCCTCCAGGTGCTCGAGGTGCTGGTAGTACGGCATCGTGGCGTTGACCTCGGCGGCCACCGCCGCGAGCGCGCCGGCCGGATCGGCGGCCGCCCGCTCGGTGAGGACGACGAACGCGGTGGCGACCGCCCCGCAGCTCGGGTCCGGGTGGTCCAGGACGACGCACTCGCGCACGTCGGGGTGGCCCGCGACGACCCGTTCCACGGCGGTCGGCGAGACCAGCCAGTTGTCCCGCTTGAAGACGTCCTTGAGCCGGTCGATCAGGGTGAGGCGGCCGTCGGCGCCGATCTGGCCGACGTCGCCGGTGGAGAACCAGCCCTGGTCGTCGATGCTGCTGGGCACCGCCTCGCCGGCGTAGCCGAGCATCACCTGCGGCCCGCGGACCTGGACCTCGCCGGCGCGGCCGGGCTCCAGCACGGCCCGGCTGTCGACGTCGACGATCCGGCACTCGGTGTCGGCGACCGGGCGGCCCACCGTGCCCGGCAGCCAGTCCGCCAGGTCGTCGGAGTGGGTGAGCGGCGAGGTCTCGGCCAGGCCGTAGCCCTGGATCACCGGGACGCCGAAGTGCTCGGACAGCCGCAGGGCGGCCGCCGGGGGCAGCGCGGAGCCGCCGGAGGCGATCACCCGCACCGTCTCCAGCCGGAGCTCCGGCAGCCGGTCCGAGCCGGCCAGCGCGGCCAGCCGCGGCGGCAGGCTGTAGTAGTGGGTGGCCCCGTACTCGTTGGCCAGCCCCACCGAGGCGGCCGGGTCGGGCGCGGCGCAGAGCAGCTGGGTGGCGCCGGCCAGGATCGCCGAGTTCATGTGCATGGGGTGGAAGGTCGGCAGGTGGTTGAGGACCACCGACCCGCCGGAGATCCGGTGCGCCTGCGCCACCTGCGCCGCGTTGACGGTGACGTTGCGGTGGCTGAGCATCACCGTCTTCGGCGCCCCGGTGGTGCCGCTGGTGAAGTGCAGGCAGGCCAGGTCGTCCGGGCCGGCCGCGGAGTGCGCGGGGCCGTCCCCGGGCGCGGCCGGGCCGATCTCCGCGAGGACCTCGCGCAGGGTGCGGCCGATCGGCTCGGCGCCGGCCGGCCGCGGCCCGAGCACCACGATCTCCCGCAGCGCCGGGAGCCGGTCGCGGACGGCGTGGATCCGGGCGGCGGTGGCGGCGTCCACCAGGGCGACCCCGGTGCCCGACTCGCCCAGTACGTGCGCCAGTTGCTCCTCGCGCAGGAACGGGTTGATCGGGGCGGCGGTGTTGCCGCTGCGCAGCACGCCGTAGTAGCCGACGACGAAGTCGGGCGAGAGCAGCGAGGTCAGCGCCACCACGGTGCCGGGCCGGTCGACGTAACCGCGCAGCAGCACGGCGCAGCGGCTGACCATGGTGTCGAGCACGCGGTAGGAGATCTTCCGGGTGCCGGCCCGCAGGGCGGTCCGCGCCGGGTGGTTGGCCGCGCTCGCGGCGAGCATGGCGTCCGCGGGCCCCTCGGGGAAGACGATGCTGGGCCGGCCGTTCGGTTCAGTCACGTGCGGTGCCCTCCGCGTACGCCTTCGCGTGCCTCAGGGTGGCGGTGCTGTTGGTGCCGAGCGCGGTGCGCACGTACGCCTTGGCGTCCGCCACGGTGGTGCCCTCGCCGAGCAGGGCGAGCCGCTCCGGGTTGATCCGGATCGTGTGCTCGGAGGTGGCGTCGACGGTGCCCCGCGGGGTGGGGGTGAGCGTCCAGCAGCCCAGGTGCAGGTCGAGCAGCGGCGGCAGCACGAGCTGCTTGTAGACCAGCCGGCCGTCGGCCAGGGCGACCCGGACGGAGGCCGTGGTGTGGGTGCTGCCGTCCTTGGCGGTGGTGTCCATCTCCAGGTGCTGCAGGCCCGGGGTGTCCTCGCGCAGCACGACCCGGGAGACGTGCGGCAGCCGCTTCTCCCACTCCTCGGCCCGGTACAGGAACTCGCGGACGGCCTCGGCCGGGCCGTCGATCTCCACCGTGTCGGCGAAGGTCAGCTCCAGCCCCTCCGCCGCGCCCTCGGCGGCGCCGCGCAGGGCCGCGAGTTCGGCGGTGCTGTTGCGGTCGACGGCCTGCGCGATCCACTGCTCGGCGTCCGGGACGTCGTCCACGGCCGTGTAGTCGTGGGTCAGCAGGACGGAGGTGCGCCCGCCGGGCAGCGCCTCCAGGATCCACTCGCCGCCCATCGAGGCGACCGGCGACTGGGAGACCTCCTGGCGGAACGCGACGCGGTGCGCCGCCGGGTCGAGCTCGCGGCGCGAGATCCAGGTCTTCACCGCGCCGTTGGCGGTGGCCCAGAGCCGGATGCGCTCGGTGCGGCCGTCCAGTTCCAGCTGCTCGGCGTGGACGGTGGGCCCGAAGACCCGGGGCCAGCCGGTGACGTCGGCGACGAGGCCGTACACGGTGTCCACCGGCGCGGCCACCTCGATCCGGTGCTCGGTGTGGTGGGCCGCGGCGGTGCCGCCGGTCGGTGCTGCCATGTCCGGCTCCTTCCTGGTCGGTGGGGGTGCCGCCGCCGGTCGGCGGCGGACGGGGATCAGTAGTTGCCGAGGCCGCCGCAGACGTTGATCGCCTGCGCGGTGATCGACGCCGCCGTCCCGGAGGCCAGGTACGCCACCATCCCGGCGACCTCCTGCGGGGTGCTGTAGCGGCCGAGCGGGATCTTCGCCTGGAAGCGCTGCAGGATGTCGTCGGTGGTGGTGTTCCAGGCCGCGGCGTAGCCCTGGCGGACCCGCTCCGCCATCGGGGTCTCGACGTAGCCGGGGCAGACCGCGTTCACGGTGATGCCGGACTTGGCGAGCTCGAGGCCCAGGGCCTTGGTGAAGCCGATCACGCCGTGCTTGGACGAGGAGTACGGGGCGGCCATCACGACGCCCTGCTTGCCGCCGGTGGACGCGATGTTGATGATCCGTCCGGAGCCCGCGGCGAGCATGCCGCCCGCCGTGAGGACCTCCCGGGTGAGCCGGAAGACGCTGGTCAGGTTGGTGGCGATGACGTCGTCCCAGAGCTCGTCGGCGAGCTCCGCGGTGGGGCCGCCGCCGCTGCGCCCGGCGTTGTTCACCAGGACGCCGACCGGGCCGAACTGCTCGACGGCCTGCCGCACCAGCGCGCGCAGGTCGTCGGGTTCGCGGACGTCGCAGGCGGTGCCGGCGGCCCGGACGCCCGCGTCCCGCAGCTCCTTCACCGCACCGGCGACGTCCTCGGCGGAACGGGCGCACAGGAACACCCGCGCCCCCGACCGGCCGAACTCCTCGGCGACGGCGCGGCCGATGCCGCTGGTCGCCCCGGTGACCAGCACGTGCTGGCTGCTGTCGGCCATCGGATCCACCTCTCGGTCGTCAGGCGCGGCACCCTGCCGCGTCCTGCCGGCAACCCTGGCGACCGCTCCTCGAAGGGCCCTCGAAGCGGGCTGGAGGTCCGGCCCACCAGCCGTGCTCGAGGTGGATTCGAGGCCGCGGCGGGAGCCTGTGGCCGGCGCGCCGACACCCGTCGTCCGGCGCGCCGACATCCGACATCCGGCGTCCGCGGTCCGTCGCCCGCCGCCATCCGTGCCGTTCCGGCAGAGGGAGTGCCCCCATGTCCTTCACCAGCAGCTCCGCGTCCCCCGCGGGCTCCGCCCTGCAGGCCGAGGTCCAGCAGTTCTACGCCTGGCAGATGCACCTGCTCGACAGCGGTGAGGCCGACGCCTGGGCCGAGACCTTCACCGAGGACGGGGTGTTCGCGGCGAACGCCCACCCGGAGCCCGCCCGGGGCCGGGAGACCATCCGCGCCGCCGCCGCCAAGGCCGCCGCGCAGCGCGCCGAGGAGGGCATCCAGGTCCGGCACTGGCTGGGCATGCTGGAGGTCCGGCCGCGGGAGGACGGCTCCGTCCTGGCGCTGAGCTACGCCCTGATCGTCAACACCCCGATGGGCGGCAGCCCGCAGGTCCACCTGAGCACCACCTGCGAGGACGTCCTGGTGCGCGGCGAGGACGGCGGCTGGCTGGTCCGGGACCGCCAGGTCAAGCGTGACGACCTGCCCTGACCCGGACGACCCGGTGGCGGCCGGCGTGCTCGCCGCGCTCTTCCGGCCCGCCCGGGTGGCGGTCGCGGCGGTGCGGGTGCGCGCGGCCGACCCCGCCCGGCTGCCGCCCGCCGTCCGGGCCGAGGCCCCGGCCGGGGCC